>NZ_VMMI01000022.1:0-45636 GCF_013277125.1 Streptococcus sp. 4094
TTAGTTTGGGAATTTACCTCTTCAAAAAATATGTCAAAAATACTTGACACTTTATGTTTAAAAGACTATAATATAGTCAAATATATACGACATAAATCAGAAAGGAGAACAGATGAATCGTGTGAAAGAATTTCGCAAGGAACTGGGCATTTCCCAGCTCGAACTCGCCAAGGATATCGGTGTCTCGAGACAAACCATCAATATGATTGAGAATGACAAGTACAATCCAACCCTGGAACTCTGTCTCAATCTCGCCCGCAGCCTCCAAACTGACCTCAACAGTCTCTTTTGGGAGGAAGATTTTTAAAAAAGGAGCAAACTCATGAAAAAAGAAACCTTCACTGAAAAACTGATCAAACGCATTTATGGCATTTCAGGACCACTTGACGAACACAAACGACGCGAGGCTGATCGTATTGGTAATCAAGTCTTTATCATCCTCTTTTATCTGATGACATTTGGAAATCTCATCCCCGTCGTCCTCGCTTATAAATACCCACAAATTGTCGCTATCGGCTATCCTCTTGTGGTATTCGGCATTTCGATGATTTCTGCTCTCTATGTGCTCTCCCAAACCAAAAAAACAGGGATTACAGCTATTGATCCAGATATGCTGAGCGAGAAAGAAAGTAAGCAACTACACTACCCTGGTATGAAAGCAGGTCTACTCTATGGATTAATGAGTTTTTTTTCAACCCCTCTTCTCCATATACTGCTAGGTGAGAGTCAGGATTATCTTCAGTCACTTCTCGCTTTTGAAAATATTTTTTCAAGTATTCTCCAGTCTTTCTTCTTCGGAGTGGTTATACAAATTATCATCTCCCGTCGCATTGCAAAAACTAAGAAAGAGCAAGATGAGGATTAGGAGCCAACTAATGAAAAAAGAAAAGAAACAGTTACGTTATCCTGGTATGAAAGCAGGTTCGATTTATGGAACAGTGATATTTTTTATAATTCCACTAACAAGTGAAAATCCAAATTTTATCAGTTCTCTTCTAAATACAAAACATATTTTTAAAACTATACTGGGAGCTTTCTTTTTCGGAGTGATGATACATATTGTCGACTCACTTCGTATTGCAAGAGCTAAAAAAGACCAGGATTAGGAGGTGCCTTATGAAATCACTAGTAACTTTACTTACCTATCATCTTTTGTTCAGTTCTCTGCTCATCTTCATCATCATTTCAGGGGACTTGCCAATCAGAGAGATATTCCTCGTGCTAGTCTTTTTTCCAGGGCTTAATAAAGGACTAACTTATCTAAAGATTGACTCCCCAAAAACGCGCACACTTAACTTAGCACTATACTTTATGATTCTATCTTTTCCACAACTGATGCTCGTCTCAGGCAATTGGAATTATTATTTACTGCTGACTATCGCTAGCCTTTCTTCCATCACTTATCTTTATTATCTCTATCAACTCGTTAAAGAAGTCAATCAAAAACCACTCATTTAGGAGGTTACTAGCATGAAAAAAGAAGACTTCACCACTCGCCTACTTCGAAATCTCTTTCACATTCAAGGCCCTTTTGATGAATGCCGGCAAGAAATTATCTACAAGGCTTGTGCCCGTTCTATGGTTCAAATCGTTTATTCTTCCTTCTTTCTCTTCTTGTTTTATCTGTTATTTGGACGCTTCATAGAGACTGTTCGCTATGCCATGCCCTACGTATACTCTGGACTCATCTTTTTCATTACCTTAAAAACTCAAAGAGTCGTCAAAGAACTCCATCTGGAAAAAGATGACAAGTCAGAAATCATCCTCAAAACCTACAGCAAAGCCCAAATCAAATTTCGAAGCTGGGTTGTGTTTATCGGTCTTCAGATTGGCCTCTTTACCCTACTCATCTTTCATAAAGTCTTCGTTCAGCAGATGTCCCTTTCAGATTTTGGAAAGTTGCTCATGCAATTCGATAAAAGTGGTCCTTTCCTAATGTATGGTCTGATTATCGGTAGCATTTTTGGAACTCTGACCTACGGATTTCTATCATTACAGGAGGAGAAAACTCCTAAAAATACCAAACAGAAGGAGAAAAGCAAGCAATGACTTCACTATACGATTTTTCAGTCTTGAACCAAGACAATCAAGAAACTCCATCCAATGGAAATTTCCAATATTCCTAGTCGTAACCATCATCTCAAGTTTGGTCTACTTCTATAACTTTTATCAAGTAGTTAAAGAAGTAAATCAAAAACAGTTGATTTAGGAGATTACTCCCATAATTTCTCATTTTATAGACAAATAATCCCATCCAGCTCATGCTAGATGGGATTATTTTATTTCTTAACAGAGGTTGCCAGTTATTTCCCTTTCATCTTAGAAAGTCGACTCTTTCCAACTCACACTACAATCCAAGACTTGTTGCCTTTCTTCTTGATTGAGGCCTTCAATCTGGTCAATCAAAATCTTTGTAGCCTGTTGTCCTTCTTCAAAGGCGGGCTGAACCAACGTCGAAACACTTGGAGAAGAAAAGCAAGTCCACTCCGTATTGTCAAAACCAATCAACCCAACTTGTGGCAAGTTATAATTCAACTCTTTGATAACGGTAAAGACTGGAGGTAGGGCCCAACAGTTAGGGACAAATACCAGAGTTTTTTCATCGGGATTGATTTCTTTTTGTAAAAATTCCTTAATTTGTTCCAAATTCGTATGCTTATCTTCAATGGTTAGCCTAGCGTGGCGCATATTAGCATCTGTTAAAGCATCCACAAAACCACTTGCCCGCTCAATCCGAGTACTCAAACGACTCGTATCCGCTGTAATCAAGAGAAAATGCTCATAACCTTTTTCGATACAGGACTGGGTCATATCATAAACGGCATCATAGTTATTGGTTTTGACCCAGCTAGTCCGGTGTTCATAGAGCCGACTATCAAAAAAGACCATTTTCTTCTTTTTCTCATCGATGATACGAGAATATTTTCGGAAATTAGAGGTAGGCTGAATAATAAAGCCGTCTACTCCCAAGAGAAGCATGCTTTCAATATACCTGTCCTCACTCTCTTGGCTGTAGTTACTATTTCCTATCATTACCTGGTAGCCATTCTGGCTGGCGATATCCTCAATTCCCTTAACAATTTGGGTTGAGAAACTGTTGGTAATATCACCAATCAAAACACCAATTAATTTTGTTCGTTTGGAGTTTAAGCTACGCGCAACAATGCTCGGTTTGTAATTTGTTTCATGAATAACTTTTTTAATCTTTTCACGTGTCTCTTGGGACATTTTTTCATATTTCCCGTTTAGGTAAAATGACACGGTTGTTTTCGAGGTCTGAGCCATTTCTGCAATATCTTTTATGGTCAGTTTCTTCTCCAATCTAAAACACCTCCTACTAATACCCATTATAACATACTCACTATTTAAAACGTCTATTTCTAGCACTGCAAGCGAATCATTCTCTCATTTATTTTATCATATACTAGACATTTTCCACGCATTTTTGTTCCGTCAACGAGGCATAATTTTTCACCTACACAAATATCCTCGCTTAATAACAGAATCAGCTTGTCTGTTTCGTCATTTTTCACTTCAAAAGCCAGAGCATTTTCTACTTGATGACCATCTGTCTGGTAGACAGAATGACGGATGATTTCAAAACTCTCATGCGCAATGATTGTATAATCCAGCATCTGATTCTCAAAGAATTGGTGTTTGGTGAGTTTGCTACTTTTTTCAAGCTCGTTGTATTTAGGAGAAATGATCGTAGCTTCCAAATCAAAATCAACTTCACTCCATAGTTTCAACTGATTGATTTTCCCATCTTGATAGGTCACATCCTTGTCAAGGATAAACTGAGTCAACGCCTCATGCTGACCTTGACACCTGATATCATCTACCAAGAGCCATACATCCTCTGCCAACATGAGTATTTTTCTCCTGTGAAGATAAGGCAAATCAGGTTCTGCTGACAAATAAGCCCCCTCAATATAATGCACTCCCTCTCTTTCTTTGTGGTGACAGAACAGGGAGTGAGGATAGTATTCATATTCCCAGGATCCCGCGATCCTTTCTGGAGCTTTCCCATCTACCATACAGGTCGAATGACTCCAAGCACTCTTTAAGAGATAACGTTCATCTACCTCCCGATAAGAATAACGCCCAGCATCTATGAAAATCGGTTGGCCTTGATACTGTAAGCAAAAACTATTCTCGTCACTATGGCTATGGGCACTTCCCAGCGGACCGTTTTTAAAAAATAGATAACGATGTTCATCCTTAATGCAGACATGCCCAGAATCTTCAAAGCTCCTGAACTTAGGCTGCCAAGCTCTCTTTTCAAATTCCTGCAGTCGCTTGACCTTTTCTCGCCCCAGGAACAGGAGGCTAAGTAAATCGACTTTAACATCCAGACCGTTAAGAAGGTCTTCCTTGTTCAAAACCATAGCAGACAGGCTCAAAATCTCTGTCGTTTCTGTAGAATCGCTATCACCAAAAGCCAAGGTCCGTCCATCTAGACCTGTCATCATTTGAATGTAAGTCGCCATCTTTTCCAGCAGCTCTTGAAAGCTATCTTGCAAGTCCGGAAGCAAGAGGCACAAGTCCAGCAAGGCTTTATAAACCTCTACATGATAGAGAATCGACTGTTCAAACTGACTTCCATCCTCTAAAATCTGCGTCTCGATCTGCTGTTTCAACTCCTTTGAAGCAAAATGGTAAGCTTCTTCTAGGTCCATCTTATCTGAAAAGAAATGATAGGTTGCAAGTATCGGAATCGTTTGTAAAATCCCCCAGTTACTAAGGGTGTACTTGGCGCGATAATGGCTTTTCATAAAGTCAATCTGCTTTTCTAGACTGACCAAAATTTTCTCTAGTTCTTCCTCCTCTAGCAAGTCAAATTTCAAGAGGAGCAAGAGTAGTTTCAACCAAGTAAAGGAACGAATACCCGTATCCAAGGTTCTAGTCATCAAAGATTGAGGACGAAATTCTCTCACCTGCTCAATCCAGTCAAATAGAAAGAACTTGCACTTTTGGATATAGCCCTTATCTCCTTCTACCAGGTACCCTATCATAAACTGCAAGAGATATTCTTGTCGATTGAGCATATAAGCCCATTCTGGATCATCTTCAAATACTTGATTCCACACCATCGGCTGGATTTGATGGATTTTTGAACAAGGTTCCATATCCCAAGGACTATCAAACATAAAACGATTGTCCATCAAGCGTTCAAGGGAACGCTTGACTTTCTCATAGTCTTGTGAACAGTGGGACAAGATATAATCACGATATTGATCCCCATCAATTCTTTCAAAAAATTGTCTTCTTTCTTCTTTCATTATCTATTACCAGAAAAAGAACTACTTAAAAAGCAGTTCTTTTGTCTTTCCCATTACACTTTCCTTTTCTACATAGATGACCACACCTTTTGCAATCTGCAAGGAGACCAAGTCATCTTTGATAGAAATGATTTTTCCATGAATTCCAGACAATAACAACACTTCATCACCAGATGTTAAAGAAGCTAAATACTCTTTTCGTTGCTCCATCTGTTTGCGAAGCAACTTTTGCTGACGAATAGAATGAAAGCTTGACAGTAAAAGGGGGCTCACTGCCAAGACAATCACTATTCCATAAAACAATGTTGTATCCATTAAGCTAGAATCTTAAGCCAGCTTCCGATAATTCCGATGATAACTGTTAAAATAACGAGTTTATATGTTGTCCATTTCTTTTCTTTGATCAAGTAGTAAACTAAAAGTGTAAATAGGGCTGGTAGAAGAGCTGGAGCAACCTTATCAAGCATTCCCTGAATACTTACGATACTTTGTTTGGTATCTGCTTTAACTTCCCCTGCAGCAAAGGTGATTGGCACCATAATCTTCACAGATGTCGCTGCCAAACCAGCAATTACGGTTACACCGATAATATTAGCAATACGAGAAATCGTTGCCATCTGTTCACTTAGTTTATCAATCACAGTCGTTCCTAGTTTGTATCCATAGAGACCAGTTGACAATTTAATCGCTGTCAAAATCGTATTCATCGCTAGGAAGAACAAGATTGGACCGACAACCAGGCCTTCTTGAGCAAAAGAAGCTGCGATGGTTGAGAACAATGGAGCTAAACAAAATTGTGAGAGAGAATCCCCAATACCTGCCAATGGCCCCATCAAGGCCATCTTGATGCTACGTGTCTCTTTTGCCGGACGGCCATTTTCCAACATTACAAGGTGCAAACTGGTAATAAAAGGCAGGAAGTGTGGGTTGGTATTATAGAATTCACAGTTTTCTTCCAAGGCTTGGTAGAAACCTTCCTGATCCTCTCCATAGTGTTTTTTCAAAGCAGGATACATCACATTGGCATATCCCAACCCTTGATAGTTACTATAGTTAAATCCATTTTGACAAAAGAATGCCCGCAAAGACGTTTTAAGATAATCACGTTTTGTTAATTTGTTAGATCCAGTCATCGTGTGCTTCCTCCTCTACCACATGATTCGCTGTTTTTGGCTTGTTATAAAATTCAATCAAAGCAAAGATAGTACCTACAATTGCAATACCAATTGTTGGGATGTTTAGATAAGCTGCACAAACATATCCCAACAAGACAAAGGGAATCAACTCTTTCTTAGCCATCACTGACAAGATCATCGCAAAACCGATAGCTGGGAGCATTTTACCAGCAACTGTCAAACCTGTAAGCAATACTGGTGGAATGTAGTCTACGAGTTTCAACAAGGTATCCATTGAAAGGGCACCCAAGCAACCCAAGGTAAATCCAATAAAGGCAAACAACCAAATTGTTGCATTTAGAGTGAACTTGAATTTCTTCAAATTATGGTTTTTCAAGTGCTTCATCGCCGTTTCAGGCGCACCAGCACGTACAGTGTAGGCGAAAGTTTGTAAGAATTGAATCGCCACAGCAATCGGAGTAGAGAGGGCAAGAGCCGCTTCTGGACTGACTTTACCAGCACTAGTGATAGCCATCAAGGTACCAAAGATACCAGGTCCGATTGGGTTTGGTGGAACAGTACCTCCAGCACCGACACCGAATCCCATATAAGCCAATTCACCAATAGCTCCCATTGCAAGAGCAGTAGGCAAATCACCTAGAATAATTCCGACACCAAATGACAGAACAATGCATCTATTGGTGTAAATTCCTAACAGCATTCCACTAAAACAGAAAGCTGTCCATAATCCAATTAAAATCGCTTGAAATACATTAATCGACATAACGATCTCCTCTTTTAAATATAGTCCATAATGTTGACTTCAACAGCTCCATCATTTCCTGTTGGAGTTGTTTTCGTATTAAATGTTACTTGATAAGCTTGGTTCAATTCCTTGAGAGCTGCCTTGTCCTCTCCACCCAGGAAGATAGAGCGTGTCACTTGCTCTTTACCAGGGGCATTGTGAATGTTCCCAATATTGATTTCTTTGATAGGGACACCACCTTCTACCAAGGTTAAAGCGTCCTTTACATCCTTTACAACGATAAAGATCGTTTGAGCAGGATTAGCCTTGTGAATGATATCAATCACCTTTTGCAAAGGGAAGAAACGCATGGCAACTGAGTCTGGTACAACTGTTTTCATCAGAGTTTGTTGCATCTTGTCCGTGCTTACTTCATCATTGGCAACAATGACCGTATTACAACCTAGGTATTTTACCCAAAGTTGTCCTTGCCCATGAATCAACCGTTCATCGATACGGGTCATAATAATATTTGGCATTGTCATATTTCTCCTCCTACCAATATAGGTTCCAGTCTTTGTAGAAACGGATAAGGGCTTCTAGGTAATAGTAGTCACCCCAGATATTGCCTTCGTCCACTCCTTTACCTGAATGCCATGAGTACACACCGTGGAGGAGACTTGTCCCACCAGGGGTAAATTGATCATTTGCATAATGTTCGATCAAAGAACGAAGCATGGCATGCATAGCATGTTTATAAATATCTTTGTCAGCATCCACCTCTGGGAGATGTTTTAGCATTTCATGAATCCCACAGACAGCGATAGCTGTTGCTGAAGAATCTCGTGATTGATCACTACCATCATTAAAAATCAAATCCCAATAAGAAACATGATCTTTTGGCAGACGATTCAAGAAATAATTGGTTACACCCTTAAACAAGTCAAAGCAGGACTCGTCTTTCAGGTGACGATAAGTCAAAGGAATACCATAGACTCCCCATGATTGACCACGTGCCCAGCATGAATCATCACTATACCCTTGTCTCGTTACACCTTTAAGGGGTTGACCTGTCTCAGGATCAAAGTAGAAGGTGTGGAAGGACGAAGCGTCATCACGGATTACATTATTAGCTGAAACATAGAAATGGCTTTCTGCAATATCGTAGTATTTTTGATCGCCTGTTTCTTGATAAGCAAAGAATAAGAGTTGGATGTTGAGCAAGCAGTCGATAATCAAACGGTAATGCTCTTTCTTGCCCAAGTCTCCCCAAGCTTGAATAAAACCACCTTTTTCTTGATAGCGTTCAATCAACTTATCTGCAGCTTTCAAGGCTGCCTCTCTGGCCTCTCCATCTCCATTTATCTTATATTCAGCCATACAAGACGGTGTGTACAAGAAGCCGAGATCATGGTGATCCAATTCTACTCTCTTATTGACACGATCCAGGAAAGAAAGAACATTTTTATGAGCGATGTTTTTAAATTCATCCTGTTGACTGTATTCATAAGCCAACCACAGTTCTCCTGTCCAGAAACCATTGGTCCATTCCGTATTATCCATGATTGGATAGACATTATCAAAGGTAGCTGGCGCCGGGAAATCTTCCTTGAAATAGTCAAGGTTGAGTTCTAACTGCCGAATAACCTTATCGATTGCCTGGCCGACTTCTTCTTTCGTCAGAAGTGGTACTTCTAAGAAGCGCTCAGGCGATTTTATTTCTTCAATCGTAACCTTTTTTATCATTCTTTTACCCTTTAAATACCCGATTCGAAATCTTCTTCCTCTTCCTCTGCATCCGCTGAAAACAATTCTTTACCATTTACGACTCCGCCCTGGGCCGCCACTACTGATTTATTAACAACCTCATCAAAGCTATGAGACATTCTAGCAAAGACTGCTTCCATTAACATGGCTAAGTTCAAACCCGAGAGAACATTCATTGTTTTGGCTGGATTTTCTCCCATTATGGTAGAAGAAACCTTGAATGGCGATCCTCCCAAGAGATCACTTAGGATTAAAACTTCTTCTTCATTTGAAATTGCAAGTAAGATTTTTTGCTTGAGTTCATCTGCTGACATTCCTTCCACAAAGTCAATCGCCTCCACATTTTCTTGATTGCCTGCAATCAATTGTAAAGAACTATAAATCCCTGTGGCAAAATGTCCATGCCCTACAAGTACAATTTTCATCTTTTCTCCTTTATTTTTGAGTTTACCGGTTTACTCTATATTTTACATTGTAGACCTTTATTTTTATCTTGTCAATAGTTTTTTCAAAAAAATATTAGCGCTTTCATTGCTTATTTAACCATTACAATAGACAGAAACTTCAAAATCTTCCGTTTTTTTAGGAAAACAAAGATTTTCAGAAATAAAAATATTTAATTATTGACAAAACCGGTTTACTAGAATATAATTTGATTATAGAGAAGTCTTAACAAATTTGAAAGGAAGTATCAAATGACAAATACATCATTCTCAATTGAGCAGTTTTCTTTAAAAGGAAAAATTGCTCTCATCACCGGCGCTTCTTATGGAATTGGATTTGCTATTGCCAAATCCTACGCTGAGGCCGGCGCTACTATTGTCTTTAACGATATCAATCAAGACCTGGTCAATAAAGGGATTGAAGCTTATCGTGAAGTTGGCATCGAAGCCCATGGGTATGTCTGTGACGTGACAGACGAGGACGGTATCCAAGCCATGGTCAAGCAAATCGAACAAGAGGTTGGTGTCATTGACATCCTTGTTAATAACGCTGGTATTATCCGCCGCGTTCCAATGTGCGAAATGAGCGCCGCTGATTTCCGTAAGGTCATCGATATTGACTTAAACGCACCATTTATCGTTTCAAAAGCAGTCATTCCTTCTATGATAAAGAAAGGGCATGGAAAGATTATCAATATTTGCTCGATGATGAGCGAACTGGGACGTGAAACGGTTAGCGCTTATGCTGCCGCTAAAGGCGGCTTGAAAATGTTGACCCGCAACATTGCGTCTGAATACGGTGGAGCCAATATCCAATGTAACGGAATCGGGCCGGGTTATATTGCCACTCCTCAAACAGCACCTCTTCGTGAGTTGCAAGAAGATGGTTCTCGCCACCCATTTGACCAGTTCATCATTGCAAAAACACCTGCTGCACGTTGGGGAAATCCTGAAGATTTAATGGGCCCTGCTGTCTTTCTCGCTAGTGACGCTAGCGACTTTGTCAATGGCCACATCCTATATGTAGATGGCGGTATCTTAGCCTACATCGGAAAACAACCTGAGTAAAAATAGAAAGAGGATCTTATGAAAATCGCATTAATCAATGAAAATAGTCAAGCTAGTAAGAATCACATTATTTATGATAGTCTAAAAGAAGCGACAAATAAAAAAGGCTACCAATTATTTAACTATGGTATGCGTGGAGAAGAAGGTGAAAACCCATTAACATACGTACAAAACGGCCTAATGGCTGCCATCCTTTTAAATACAAAAGCAGTCGACTTTGTTGTTACCGGCTGTGGTACGGGTGTAGGAGCTATGCTTGCTTTAAACAGCTTCCCTGGTGTTGTCTGTGGTCTAGCAGTGGACCCAACTGACGCTTACCTTTATTCTCAAATCAATGGTGGTAACGCCTTGTCTATCCCTTATGCCAAAGGATTTGGCTGGGGGGCAGAACTGACCCTCAAATTGATGTTTGAACGCTTATTTGCTGAAGAAATGGGCGGTGGCTACCCAAGAGAACGTGTAATCCCTGAACAACGCAACGCTCGTATCTTAAACGAGGTAAAACAAATCACCTACAATGATTTGATGACCATCCTTAAAACAATCGACCAAGACTTCCTCAAAGACACCATCTCTGGCAAATACTTCCAAGAATACTTCTTTGAAAACTGCCAAGATGATGAAGTCGCTGCTTATTTGAAAGAAGTATTAGCCAAGTAAAGCTATTCTAAACCAGAAAGGAACTAATGGATGACGAAAATATTACTGTTTGGCGAACCATTAATTCGAATCTCACCATTAGATGCCACCAGTATCGGCGATCATGTTGCCAGTTCGACTTATTTTGGCGGATCAGAAATTAACATCGCTTGTAATTTGCAAGCCCTGGGTATCTCAACGAAAGTCTTTACCGCACTCCCTGCCAACGAGATTGGAGATCGTTTTCTCACATTCTTGAAACAGCACCAAATCGATACCAGTTCAATCTGTCGGCTTGGCGATCGAATCGGCCTCTACTTTTTGGAGAACGGCTTTGGTTGTCGTCAAAGTGAAGTTTTCTACGATCGTAAGCATACGAGTATCAGCCAGATTCGGCCAAACATGCTAGATATGGGTTCTCTCTTTCAGGGGATTAGCCATTTTCATTTTAGTGGAATCACTGTAGCTATCGGTCAAGAGGTTCGTACCCTCCTTCTCCTACTCTTGGAAGAAGCCAAGCGCCGAGGGATTATCGTTTCAATGGACCTCAATCTGAGGACAAAGATGATTTCAATCCTAGAAGCCAAGTATGAATTTTCTAAGTTTGCACGTTTCGCTGACTATTGCTTTGGTATTGATCCTCTCATGATTGATGACCAAAATCTAGAGATGTTCCCAAGAGACAGAGCCAGCCTAAAAGAGGTGGAAAATCGCATGCGACAATTAAAAGAAGCCTATGGTTTCAAGGCCATTTTCCATACCCTCCGCTCTAGTGATGAACAAGACAAAAATGTCTATCAGGCCTATGCTCTGGGAGAACGATTTGAAGAGTCTGTCCAACTAAAAACTGCAGTCTATCAACGAGTTGGTAGCGGGGATGCCTTTATATCTGGTGCCTTTTATCAACTACTCCATCATTCCTCCTTAAAAACTACCATTGACTTTGCAGTTGCGAGCGCAACTCTCAAATGTACTCTTCCAGGAGACCATCTCTCCACTTCCGAAACTAGTATTGAAAAATTACTGGCAAATGCACAAGATATCATTCGTTAGGAGAATTACATGACCAAATCAGATACGATTATTGAACTAAAAAAACAAAAAATTGTCGCTGTTATTCGAGGAAATACAAAGGAAGAAGGACTGCAAGCCTCGATTGCTTGTATCAAGGGAGGTATCAAAGCTATTGAAATCGCCTATACCAATCAGTATGCAGGGCAAATCATCAAGGAACTTGTAGACTTGTATCAGGACGATCAAAGTGTTTGTATCGGTGCAGGTACTGTGATTGATGCCGTAACTGCTAGAGATGCTATTCTAGCCGGAGCAAATTACGTTGTTTCTCCATCTTTCCATGCTGAAACTGCAAAAATGTGCAATCTCTATAGCACTCCGTACATTCCAGGCTGTATTACTCTCACAGAGATAACGACTGCACTTGAAGCCGGTAGTGAAATCATTAAACTCTTCCCAGGTAGTGCTCTCAGTCCAGCATATATCTCTGCAGTCAAGGCACCGATCCCACAAGTTTCCGTAATGGTAACCGGAGGAGTCGGCCTAAACAACATTCCTCAATGGTTCGCTGCTGGTGCAGACGCCGTTGGAATTGGTGGCGAACTCAATAAACTCGCTTCCCAAGGCGACTTTGACCGCATTAGCGAGATTGCCCAACAGTATGTTACACTCAGATAAAATGAAGTGAAAATAGTCTGGGACAAAAGTCTAACCTTAAATATAAAAAGCGAACAAAACGAGTTATCTGACACTCAGAATTCTGTATTGTTCGCTTTTTTGTCTAATCTATCGATTTTTAAAATTTATAATAAAGAATTTCTAAAATCAAAATCTTTTTGTTCCAAACTCTTTTTAAAAGAAAAATCCGAAGATGTTTGACTTTCTTCGGATTTTTTCTATTTTCCACAGTTTCATGTGATTCATCTTAGATGATGAACAAATCAGTTATTCTTTCCTCTACGGAATAGATAAGTCGCCCCAAGTAGCAAGAGCCCTAGACTTGCCAAGATTGACTGACCTTCTCCTGTCTGAGGGAGATTCTTTTGATCCGAATGGTTCTTTTCTTCTTCAGATTTTTCCTTTTCTTTTGAATCCTGAGTTTGTGGTTGAGCTGCTTGTTCTAACTTTTTAAAGACTTCCTGATCTGGAGCTGATTCCTGGGTTTCAGGATTGTAGTAGGCAACCTTATAGTCATCCCCTTCTTTTCGAATCGTATAGACCCCACGTTTCAAGACTTGGAATTGGTTGGAAATAGTAGAGACAGAATCATCATATTTCACAATGCCCCAAACTCCTTGTTTGGCATCATAAACAGACTGAAGGATCTCATTGTTATCGATGAGACTACTTTCTAACTCTTTTACCATTTGATTGAAGGTGGCACGATCCACGTTAGGGATGAGCATATAGCCATAAGAATCCCCATTTTACTTATGAGCCTGACTAATCGTAAGAAATTCATTTTCAACTTCCTTGTCTGACTGTCCTTCATTGATATCCTTCCAAGATCCCTTTTGGACAGCCTTACTCATACTGATTGAACTCTTCTTAAAGAAAAAGTAATCAATATTCTTTTTCGAATCGGACGATTCTAAGAAGACACTTTGGGTTTCAGGATAATCCTTTTCTTGTTCCGTGAGGGAGGCTTCTTTATCATTGACATAGACTTTATATGGATCACTTGATTCCAGTTTTCTCTGGTCAATTGTAGTTGCAGCAGTATCTGTTGAAGTGTTTTGGATATTGCTTCCTAAAAAGGCGATCTTATCCTTCAGCATAAACCAGCTCTTATGAGCAGTCAGTGTTTGATTCCAGTTAGTGAGATCCATGGTTGCTGTCGCATTGGCCTCATCTAGTTTGCTCGTTCCAACGAAAGCAGACGGTAGAACTTTACCTGTATCACTATCCGATCTCTTAGCATCTGTTCCTGTCGCACCAGGCATCTTATATGGATTAACTGTTGGCCAGTAGCCATCGCTATAGTGACTCAAATCGCCATTGTAAAGATAGAACATCCCATCACTCGTATACCAACCACGTTTGTTTTCCTTGTTCATGTGTTCGTAATTCAAGATACGACTGGAAAAGAGTGACAAGCCAAATCCAAACCCTTTCTCCGCATTGTACATAGCTGTTTTATCCATCTTATTAAAGGCAGATAGGTAACTGGTTCTTGGAACACTTGCGACTCCAGCATCGCTTAACAAAGATTGCACCAAACTGATATCCTTATAAGTCTTCAAATTCTTAAAGACATCATAATAACTATCCGATTGGACAATGGTCTTCACAAAACTCTGCAAACGTTGTTTGGTTTCTCCTTCAGACATATCCGCTATCCGGTGAATCCCTCTTAGCACTTCTACTACGGCCACGTGCCCCTCGCAATTTGCACGACTGATCGAGCGTCCACGACTCATATCCATCAGCTCTCCATTCACCAGCAAATGGGCAAACGATTTATCAATCCAGTGGTACATAGTTTGCATTTTATCTTTATTGATTGGGCTCTTGGTCTTTTGAATGACTGGCAACAGTTGAGACAGGCCATCAATCAAGACATCCCCATAAGCACCCGTATAGGCAACATTGGTGTGGTCGATATAGAATCCATCTTGATAAAAACCTTCACCTTGGTCTACCAACTTGAACACTTGCTCAATCGAACGAATGGTAGAAGAAATTTCTTGGTCATCCTTGCGCAGTAAACCAGCTATTACTTTTACCCTTCCCATATCCACTAAGTTTCCACCTAGGGACTTAAATGGGTTATCAGTCGTCTTTCGGAAATATTCGGGATCTGGCGCAAATTTTTCAATCACATCTGTATACTTTTTAATTTCCTCATCAGAGAAGTATTCTTTCATCAGAGACAAGGTATTGTTGATGGCACGAGGTATACTGATTTCATAATCCCGCCAACTCCCAACAATGCTTTTTTCACTATTGTAGACATGTTTATGCATCCATTCCATGGAATCCCTAACTGTTCGAATAACGGTTTCATCCTGATAATAACGAAAAGAAGGATTGGTCACTTACTTGGTCATCTCCTCCAATTTCCGATAAGTGGCAGTTAGATTCGCAGACGTTTTATAATTTGAAAATTTTTCCCACAAATAGGTGCGGCCCGCCTGACTTGAAATACTGGATAGGCTATCAGCCACCTTTCCTTCCAGTTCCTGGTTTAATTTGGCCATCTGTTCATTTTTAGAATCATAGTATTGATTCCCAGCGATGATACCATTCCAGTCATCCAAACGGGCTGTGTATGCATCCTTAACAGAGGCTAGAATCTTCAAAGGAATCTTTTTCACCTCCTTGCTATCTTTACTGACAATGACATTGGTTGTCCCTTCCTTAAGAGGTTCTAAAATTCCATTTTTGACTGAAGCAAAATCAGGATTTTCTACCTTATAAGTATAGTCTGCAAGAGCAAAGACATGTTTTTTCCCAATTGGTAAATCAATCTTTTCCTCGAGCTGTTTATCTGTTTGAGAATCCTCAGAAGGCTGGTCTGCTACCTCTACCAGCTCAATATCCTTAAAAGAAATAGTCCCAGTTCCCGTTTCATAGAATAACTCCAGCTTGATTTTATCAACATCTAAAGTCGGGCTATAGTCTGCTTCAATGGTCTTCCAGTCCTTTGTTCCTGACGTCGTTTCAAAATTCCACAATTGCTTGTCCTTACCACTTTCCTCAATGATACGAACCTTAGCAATCCCGACTTTATTATCTGTTTTAATCTTGAAACGCAGTTTATACTTTTTCTTAGCTTCAATAGGGACCATACGGTGAACCACTGCCCTTAATTTCTCATGGCTTGAGATAGTGATAGCCCCATCCTTAGCCTCAATAACTCGAGTTGAGGCATCTGCAGAACTATTCTTCTGCTCTACCCAAGCTGACCACCCCTGAGCTTTGCTTCCTGTCCACGGACTGCTTCCGTCCTCCGTCTGACCAAAATCACCATTTTCAACTAAATTTTTTGTATCCCTTTGCTGATACTGAACTTCTGGCTTTTCTGAATGGTATTCGTAGTCGTTTCTTCCGCTCCAACTGTCAGATAATGGTATAATAAAAATCCTGATAAAACAAGTGAAGACAAACTCACAATGAGTTTCTTTGTTTTTGTTTGCATGTATACACTCCAATAAATCAATAGGAACTAAATCTCAAATTAGAGATTTATAGCAACTAAGTAACCCGGTTTAATTAAACCACGCTATTTTTTAAGCTATTTGTAAACGGTTTCTATTATATCAAGAACCTATTTTTCAACAACATCTTCCATCCGACTCGACGAAAAAAGTAAAAACTGTTACAATGTAGAAAAAGAAAAGAGGCCCTCATGACTTCACTTTATGATTTTTCCGTTTTAGACCAAAACAACCAATCAACTCCCTTGGAGAGCTATCGTGGTAAGGTACTCTTGATTGTCAACACTGCTACCGGATGTGGTTTAACGCCCCAGTACCAAGGACTTCAAGAACTCTATGATCGCTATCAAGAACAAGGTTTTGAGATTTTAGACTTCCCTTGCAATCAGTTTATGGGACAAGCACCAGACAGCGCAGAGGAAATCAACGCCTTCTGTAGCCTACATTATCAAACCAGCTTCCCACGTTTTGCCAAGATCAAGGTCAACGGTAAGGAAGCAGATCCTCTCTATGTTTGGTTGAAAGAACAAAAGTCTGGCCCACTAGGAAAACGAGTCGAATGGAATTTCGCTAAGTTTCTCATCGGTCGTGATGGGCAGGTCTTTGAACGCTTCTCTTCAAAAACAGACCCAAAACAAATTGAAGAGGCCATACAAAAACTACTATAATTCACAATCTCACTATGATTAGTTCTCCTTTAGCCTAAGAATAGTGAGATTTTTTGATTGGCTTTGACTTAAATAGAAAAACACCTCACGGATCGAACCATGAAGTGTTGTAAAGTCTATGTTGTAGGTGCTTATTTCACATTTTCAATGTGACCAATGATAACAAATGCCATACCGAATCTTCATATACACTAAACAAATGACTTTCTAATTATTTCAATTAGTTTTCATTAGTAAATATCATTTCCAACAAACGCCCTCTCAATTCCTTATCCTGATGATGCAAGATATTCATTAAGTCATGAGAATTTTTGGCATTGATGAATTGATTTAACAATCTATCTTTTAATTCATATGGAAGAGAAGCCGTCTTTAGTAGTCTAAAAACTTCATCATTTAGAGATGGTGTTTTATTATCTTTCCATTCAAAATTAGCTGTATCATTCTTATTTGGCAATTCAATTATAGACACATTCGTTCCTTTAAAATGAATTCTATGTTTTCTATTGCTTGGAACGATACTAGAATCTCCTTGTAATGTTAGCTCTACCATCCCCATTTCCCAGTCGATTGACAATCTTGTTTTATATCTTTGACCATTTTGATCTTCAATCATTTCAAAAGAATGTTGTTTGCCTGGGAATACATACCAATCTACAACTTCAGGTAAATCAACACCCATATCTATCTCAGAACCAACCAAGGGAATGATTGCACCACTTTTTGCAAACACAGGTATCATCGAAATGTCTCGATAAACACTTAACTTCACACCACCTGTATATTTTTTCTCTGAAAAGAAGTCATACCATTCACCTTCAGGGAACCATACATCCACTTTTGCAGATTTGAATGCCAAGTCCATCTTTTCTACAATGGGAGCCACCATCAGTTCTGTTCCAAAAAAGTATTGATTTGGAACATTATAACTCTCATCATTCTCTGGGTAGAAATAATACATTGGGCTGATTAATGGGGCACCTTCCTCGTGTGTCTTTACATTCATGGTATATAGATATGGAATCATCTGATGTCTCAAACGAAGGTATTTCTTCATAATCTTAGATGTTGTTTCTGAAAAAAACCAAGGTTCTTTGCTATTGAAGGGACTTCTAGAACTATGTAATCGAGTAATCGGGCTAAAAACACCAAACTGTAGCCATCTAGTTTGTAGCTCTTCGTCATAATCCCCCAACATATGTCCACCGATATCATGGCTCCACCAACTATAACCGATATTTGATGCTGTCGCTGTAAAATAAGGTTGAAATCTTAACGAATTCCAACTAATAATAGTATCCCCTGAAAAACCAACAGGGTAGCGGTGACTACCAGGACCTGCATATCTTGATAAAATCAAGCCACCTTCTGAATGTTTACAACTATCCTGATAGTGATAATGGTTTAAAAGCCATAGTGGATCCAACATGCCTTGTGTCCCTTGTTGCCAGTCAATCCACCAAAAATCTACTCCTTGCTTTTCTAGCTTATAATGAACATCTTCAAAGTAGGATTCTCTAAAAGAGGGATTAAAAAAATCAAAAATAGCAGGTTCTTCTAGTTCTACATTTAACCCCAATCGTTTGGCGACTCGAGGATAAGCTTCTTCATAAGCCCGTATACCATCAGCAGGATGGACATTTAAGGAGAGTTTTAACTTTCTATCATGAAGTTGTTGCAATAACTGTTCTGGATTTGGTATTAAGTTTTTATTCCAACTATATCCTGTCCAGCCACTTCCAAAACGAGCTGGAATGTCAGTTATATGCCAATCCATATCTAAAACACCGATAGATAATGGAATTTTCTCTGTTTCAAATCTGTCTATTAAATCCAAGTATTCATCCGACGTATAAGGCCAATACCTACTCCACCAATTGCCTAAAGCATATCTTGGCAGCAAGGGTGTTGAGCCAGTCAAATGGTAAAAGTCTCTGATTGCTCCTCTATAATCATGCCCATAGGCAAAGAAATAGAGGTCAATTTGATTTTCTCTCTCAATATAACCAGACTGTTCATCCCAAATAAATCCTTGAGAATCATCCAATAAGGCTATACCATTTCGGCTAATAATTCCATCTTCTAACGAGATTGCTCCATCTGCCTTATCCAGAGTCCGAGCTGTTCCTTTTAACGTTTCAATAGATTCACCAAAATACCAGCGACTACCATATACGGCAAAATTTCCTTTTAATTCTATAAATAAATTTTCGGCGTTAAATTCTCCTTTATTAAAATGCAAATGAAAATAGTCCGTCATAATATCTAGTACGTTTGATGTCTCGATATAATCTAACGAAACTTGGCCAAAATCTCTATTATAGATAAGTTGTGTCGTTCTATCCTCAAAACTTCCAGTTTGAGAGTATTCTAACCTTACTAGCTTGTCTGTTAATACAGAGATTCGATAAAACTCTCCCTTAAAAATTTTCACTTTGTTTTCCTCCTTTTAGTAAATTTCTTTACCTTATCAAACATTTTATTTGTTATCGTTACATTCATCAATCCGCAAAAAGCAAATCCCCCAAATGTAAATACGTAAATAGCTGTTAAAACTCGTTCTGGACTACTAAAACTCATATACAGTACAGACATATTAAATAAAACCAACATGATAGCTTGTATTGGATTTAACATACAAATTAATACGCTATTTACAATACTATTTTTTAGATTATCTTTAAATAGACCAATATAGGGAAAAATAACACTCATCAAAAGTATTATAACAAATAAAAAGGGCAACACTAACAATAAACTATACTCTGAAAGTAAACTTGAATAGCCCCAAAGACAATAGTTCACATATAAAAGTAATTCTATTAGGAGGATAAACAACCAAATAAAAGTTGATTGTTTAAAATTTTGTCTAAAGATCCGAAAATAATGATAAGCAATATCGGTATCTTTACCTTTTAAAATACGATACCACATTGTCGTAAGAGAAGTTAATGATGCCCCAATTGTAACTATTGGAATACAACTAACAATAAATAGAGTATTTAAAATAATTAAATCTGTCAAAAAAGTTAAAATTCTAACCACTTTTCCATCTAATGAAAATAATTTTTGCATAATATATTCTCCATAAAATCAATCGTCTTAACTCTATATTTTAGAATGTCAGTTGCACAAAAATATTACCTAAATTATTTAAAAAACATTTCCAAATTTCTTTAAAAATTAGAATAAAGGAAGCGAGATAATTTGATGTTATCAGTCTCGCTTCCTGTAATTAGCTAGTCCCTTGTTTATACAACCAAGAGTTCATATAAAGTATTACTCTTTGACTTCTTTTTGGTAACGATTATATGCTTCCTGTTGAATCTTCATAAATTCGTCCAATCCCATATTCTTAAGAGTTTCTTTGTATGAGTCCCATTCTTTTTCTATGCCACCTTCAACTACCCATTTAGATGCTTGTTGTTTGACATAGGATTCAATGCTAACATAGATTGATGATAATTTGTTAAGCTCTTCTTGTGAATAAATCACATTAGGGTAAGCTGGCAACGCAAATTGTTTCAAATCTTGGTCCATCTTCAATTTCAATCCATCACCTTGTGTTTGATCGATTTCTACGCGACTATTGATATCATCGCTTACGTATTTAGGACCAAAATCTCGAAGTGAATTAATCCATGCCCATTCATCAGCTGATTTACCATCTTTAGGAGGTAACACTTTAAACTTATCACCATTCTTTTCAGTAGCTATTCCAAATGATCCATAGAAATTCTGAATACTTGCTTCATCTGTATATAATTTATCCAACCATTTCAATAATTTAGCAGGGTTTTTGCTCTTATTTGTAATCAAAATTTCATTTCGACCATAGTTGTAATGATCTGGATCAGAAAAGACATATTGTTTACCATCCATACCTTTTAAAGCAGGTAGAGCAATATACTCACTTGAATGTAATCCAAACGTTGCATCTGCTGTCCAACCACTAGAAACACCTACTCTAGATACTCCCTTATCCATACGTTTCGCAACACTCATAGAGGTATCTTCTGTAAAGATTTCCGGATCAATCAAACCTTTTTTATAAGATTCGTGCATTGCTGCAATCCCTTGTTTATAACTTTCCTCTGTACGAAGGTAGACTGGTTTTCCATCTTTTACAGACATTTCATATGTATTATCTGCCCCTAAACGATTATTGAACGGAAGAATATATGAGAATGTTGGATCAAAGTTTCCTGCTCCGAATGGAATTTCATCAGAAGCGTCTCCATTTCCGTTCGCATCTTTATCCTTAAATTCTTGTAGTACTTTTACTAAATCATCATAAGTTTCTGGAACCTTTAATCCTAAATTATCCAGCCACTTTTTATTAATAAATAGCTGATTAGCTACAGTAGGACGCATCGGTAATTTTTTAGGTAGACTGTAAATATGACCATCTGGTGAAGTAATCATAGCTTTAATCTTAGGTTCTTTCTCCATAGCCTTAGTTAAATTAGGCATGTTTTCCTTGATTAAATCTTCCAATGGAATAAACAAAGATTGGTTCTGAGCAATTTCTGAATCTGTAAATGCATTTGAACCCAAAAATGCATCTGGTAAATCTCCGCTAGCAACCAAAACAGATTTCTTATCTGCCCAATCTGCAGCTACAAGTGTATCCCATTTAACATCAATACCTGCTTCCTTGGCAGAATCTGTTAGAAAACCTTTATGATAATCTTCTCCCCAGTCAGACCAACGAACAGTTGTGATTTTATAAGAATCTTCTCCAGACTTATCGTCCTTATTCGCATTATTGGAATTTGCACAGGCTGTTAAGCCAGCAAGTGTAACTGTTCCTAAGAACAAATATGTAAATGATTTATTTTTCATGTTTTTCTCCTATTCTTTCAAGGCGCCAATCATTACGCCTTGATTAAAATATTTTTGAACAAAGGGATATAGCAACATAATCGGAGCGGTTGAAATAACAATTGCTGCATATTTCATCATATCGGCTTTAATACGAAGATCTGATGCCACTTCTCCTGTTGCTTGCGATTGTAACATTTGATTACTAATTAGTAAACGTCGTAAAATTAATTGCAATGGTTGTAAATTTTCATTCGTTAAATAAATTAAAGCATTAAACCACGAATTCCAGATACCAACTGCAGTCCAAAGTCCAATAACTGCTATAATAGCTTTTGATAAAGGAACAACTATCTTAATAAAATAACGAATTGTACCACAGCCATCAATTTGCGCAGCCTCCCACATCCCGTCTGGAATACTATTATTAAAGAAAGTTCTAGCAACAATAATATTGTATGATGAAACTGCAAAAGGTATTACCATTACCCAAAATGTATCAATCAAGCCTACATTCTTTACTGTTAAGTAGGTAGGAATCAAGCCACCTGATACAAACATAGGGATTATGTATAGAATACTCATCCACTTTCTACCAACTAATTCTTTTCTAGATAAAGCATAACCAGCTGGAATATTGACTACTAAAGCAACTAAGGTACCAACAACAGTATATAAAATGGTATTTAGATAGCTACGTAAGAATAAAGGTTGTTGAATAAGACGTAAATATCCATCTAATTTCCATTCTCTAGGAATAAACCATACCTTTCCATTTGCAACATCTGAAGGATTACTAAAAGATGCAATCACTACAAACCATAACGGATAAACAATTAACAGGATGAGGAAAATTGCTAAACCATAGGTAACTATATCAAATAATAATTCAGAGTTTGTTTTTCTTGATTTATGAAACCATCTCACTTTAAGCACTCCTTCCTTTAAAAAAGACCCGTTCTAGTATATCTTTTTGAGAACCAGTTAACAGATAACAAAATTATTAGATTGACTACGGTGTTAAATAACCCTATAGCTGTCGAATAACTATACTGAAAATTCACCATACCAACTTTATAAACATAGGTCGAAATTATCTCACTTCCTGCTAAATTAAGTGGATTCTGTAGTAGTAACACTTTCTCAAACCCTACACTTAATAAACTACCTGCTCTTAATATTAATAAAATCATAGCAGTCGGCAAAAGCAATGGTAATTCTATATGCCGAATTTTTTGTAACCTAGAGGCACCATCCATAGTTGCAGCCTCATAATATGTAGGATCAATTGCAGAAAGCGCCGCCAGATAAATAATACTATCCCAACCAATATGTTGCCATACATCACTCCAAACATAAACACCTGCAAAATGACTAGGTTTTGATAAAAAATCTGGAATAGTGATTCCAACAGACTTAAATACATTCGCTAACAAACCACTAGTAGGAGATAAAAATAAGATAATCATCCCACACATAACCATTGTAGAGATAAAATGAGGTAAGTAAGTTGTCACTTGAAATATTTTTCTAAATTTCCCAACTCTTAACTGATTACTAATGATAGCTAGTATAATAGGTAAGGGAAATCCTACTACAATACTATAAAGTGAAATTTTTAATGTATTGAACATAGTTGTCCCGAATTGGAATGATGAGAAAAATTGAGTAAAATACTTAAATCCTACCCACTGACTAGCAAAGATACCATTGGCTGGTGAATAGTCTTTAAATGCAATAATTAGTCCCAACATGGGAATATAGGAAAATAAAATCAATAGCAATATTGAAGGAAAAAGTAATATATATAACGGAATACTATGCTTTAATTTTATTTTATGAAGTTGAGATGCTACTTTCATGTTTTTCCCCCCATCTGATTTTCTACGATTATTTTACACCATATAGAATTCCCTTAATAGAACTTTTTGGACTAGGTTTATCAATTTTTCAGTTTTTTAATTTTAAAAACTATTACTTTTCCGACATCTTGATAAAACATATCTGTTTTGTTACATGATATCGTATTTTCAAAGTGCTATAATTTTAAGAGGAGAATAGTATATGAAATTAAATCACGACTTATCAAAAAAACATTCCATTCATTTTTTCTTTAAACTCCTACTTGTACTACTATTGATAAATATTTTAATCAATATTGCTATGAGTAACATAACCAGAAATTTTATTAAAAACCAAAATATAGTACACCTACGTAGTTCAATTGAAATTTATGCTGACTCTGTTAATGAGAAATTGCATTCTGTAGAACGCTTTATGTACTCAACAATAACGCATAATGAATCTTTAGAGAAATTAAATCATGTACAAACGTTTCTTGACTATCAAGAAGATCTCAAAAAAGTTCAAACTAGCTTTACAGAGTTTGAATATCAAAATGAAACTCATATGACATTCTTATTAGAAACCGATAGTACTGATCATTTTATAAATGTCTCCAATCTTTATATTCCATATGAAGATTATCTACTGTTAAAATCAAATCTAAAATCATTGCGTAGTGATATAAGTGACCGTAAATGGAAAAATGTAACTACTAAAAACAGCGAATACTTAGTTAAATCTGTTCATTACGAAGGAAAAATCATTTATGCCGTCATATCTTCAGAAGATATCCTAAAACCTCTAAGAAAACTTAATATTGGAAATAATGGTAAACTTTCTCTAAAAGAGCCTAACAATATACCCTCCGAAAACTACCTGATTCATGCTCAAAATGAAAAAACGCATTTACCTTTCGATATTTATGTTTTAGTCGATTATGCCGAAGTCTTTAGAAATATCACACTCTTAGAAGTATTTTTATCAGCTGTTCCTATCATTATCACCATTTTATCAATCATCATTATCCTGTATATTCGTCAATGGATGATTAAACCAATAACAAGACTCACTGAACGGCTCTCTCAACTTGGGGACTCCATCCCCCCTTCTGAATTTTTTATATCTGAAGGTATACTAGAAATTGATAAGGCAAATGATAAACTTAATAAAGTAATATTTGACATGCAAGAATTAAAAATACGAGAATACCATTCACAACTAGAACTTAAGAAGATTGAGCTTAATTATCTTAAGAACCAAATTCGTCCGCATTTCTACTTAAATATGTTATCAATGATTCATAGTATGCTTCAAACAAAAAACTATAAAGAAATTGAAGAGTTAACTATCCTAACTTCAAATTATCTCCGTCATTTATTTATGGCTAATCAAGATTTTTCAGAACTTAAAGATGAAGTTCAGCATATTAAAGATTATTTAGAAATACAACGAATTCGATATGGAAATAGCATCTACTTTTCATTAAACTACAATGATGACCTACAAAATACTCTTGTCCCATCATTACTTTTACAAACATTTATTGAAAACACAATCAAACACGGTTTTTCATTTCAGGATTTATTTACAATTTTACTATCAATAAAAAAAGTAAAAACTGAGGACTCAGATTATATTCAGATTTGTATCGAAGATAATGGTCCAGGTTTCTCTGAAGAAATTTTATCAAAACTAAATCAGAAACAGTCTCTAATAACAGAAGATGGACATCATATCGGGATCACAAACACCATCGAACGTTTAAATCTTCTCTATCCCAACGACTATAGTATTGCATTTGAAAATAGTGAAGAAGGTGGGGCTAAAATTCTTTTACTTATTCCATACAAGATTATAGATGGAGGTTATAATGAACATCTTATTAGTTGATGACGATCGTTTTATCATTGAAGCTTTACGAGAGAAAATAAATTGGGCTAAACTACACATTGACACTGTTTATGTTGCCTATAGCCTCACTCAAGCTCAAAATATTATTAGAGAACATCCTATTGATCTCATGATAAGCGATATAGAAATGCCTCAAGGTAGTGGCCTCGATCTCTTATCGTGGATTAGAAATGAAAAATATGATATAAAAACAGTTTTTTTAACCAATTACGCCGACTTCAACTATGCTCAAAAAGCAATTGAATTACAAAGCTTCGAATACTATCTAAAACCCATTAACTTCGAAAAATTAGAATTTATTATTCAAAAAGCCATTAGTAAAATTGAGAATCATAACTTAAACGGAAAAAATGATGCACTTTTACAAATAGAAGATAACTTCTGGTATGATTACCTTAGAAAACCTCAAATTTCTCGCATTGATGAGCTAGAAAATATAGCAAGCAAACAAGATTTTATTCTTCAAAAACACCAGTATTTTTTTCTTGCAGTTTTAACAATCAATCTTAATGAAGAAGATTATTCTGCAGAAACTCCATCATGGACTTCTCAACTAAAAAGAGAACTTCAAAGAATTTCACAACCTTCTTATAAACTGATAAGTCTATTCAAAATGGAAAGCCAGGTTGATCAATATGTTTGTCTCTTTAGAGTAGACTCATCCAAACGTAGTGACAAATTGGCATATGAGATTCATTCTCAAATTTCTAATAACTTTAGTAAATACTCAAACATTATATATAAGAGTTGCCATAAAATATCCGATATTTTATTTCATACCAAAGAACTCTACACTTATAATGAACAATATGTTTCTTATTGGAATACTATTACATGTGTTCCACATAGTTTCCCAACTTCTTTCAAAACAGAAACTCTTTCAATTACTTTTTTAGATAGCTTAAGCGAATATGAATTAAGAGAAAAAATTGATTCACTTGCTTACAATTCTCAAATTCCTACTTTCACACTACAACAAATTTTACTAGATTGGACTCAACAAATAGGAATATATCTAGATCAAAATGGAATCTCGGCACATAAATTATTCCAAAACAGCACTCATGATTTCCTATTCCAACGACGCTTTCATTCAATTGAATCTTTTCAGGATTACTTTGATTATTACTGGTCACATGCTAAGAAATTTGCAACAAACATTGAAAATCAAAAAAATAGTATTCAACGCATCGTCGAATACATAGATCATCACTACTATGAAGATATAAATCGTTCTATATTAGCAGATATGGTTTATCTCAGCGCAGATCATTTAGCTAGAATTTTTAAAAAAGAAACTGGAGAAACTCTTGTTAAATATATAACGGATAAACGCATTAATGCTGCTAAATCTCTCCTATCTCAAACAAATATCTCAATATCACAAGTATCTTGTCAAGTAGGGTATGATAATTATTCTTACTTTACTAAAATTTTTAAACAAAGGACTGGACTTTCTCCTGGAGATTACCGTAAAACTTATCAAAACAAAACGTAAGCAATGTAAATTATTGAAATGCTAAAGACTGTGGTAAGCTTTGACACTCTACAATTTTTCCAAAGATAGCTCCATAAACTTATTTGAAATTGCTGATAAGGTAACTTCTTAAAAAGTCAGTTTGAGAAAAACATCCAGTAAATATTTCTAGGATAAAACGTATACTATCAAGCTTTTACGCCTGATAGTATGCGCTTTTTATTTGAATACTTGCTATAACACCTTATAAGGTTTACTATCATGCCATACCAAAATGGACTATTTTTTAATTACAGAAAAACACTATTTCTAAATACTTAGAAATAATAAAATAAATTCCATTTTATTTCTAAATATTTGAAAATAATATCTATTTGTATTATACTATCTTTGAGGTATCTATTATGAACTATATTAAAAGACCACATTATTTAGATTTTTTAAGAAGACATCGTGACCGTCAAATCATTAAGGTTGTGAGTGGAGTTAGACGAGCTGGTAAATCTGTGCTTTTTCAACTCTATAAAGAGGAGTTACTAGCAACTGGGGTAGACGAGGATCAAATCATATCCATCAATTTTGAGGATCTGAGTTATTATGACCTCCGACATTTTCAAACATTATACGCTTATATAAAAGAGCAATTAGTTAGCGAGAAAACATACTATATCTTTTTAGATGAAATTCAACATGTTGAAAAATTTGAACTGGTAGCAGATAGTCTATTCATCTTGCCAAATGTTGACCTCTATTTGACTGGATCAAACGCTTACTTTATGAGTAGCCAATTAGCTACAAACTTGACTGGTCGGTATGTTGAGATAGAGGTCCTTCCTTTGTCATTTGAAGAATACCTATCAGGTCAATCTCTCTCAGAGAATCTGAATACAACAGAAATTTTTAACAATTATCTCTTTAGTGCTTTCCCTTACTTATTGCAAACATCATCTTACGCTGAAAAAATTGATTATCTAAGAGGAATATATAACTCAATACTGTTAAATGATATTGTCACTAGATTGGGAAATCCAAATCCTACTATTATTGAGCGCATTGTCCGAACCCTTCTCAGTAGTACAGGTAGCTTAATATCAACAAATAAGATTCGTAATACCCTAGTCAGCCAAAACGTTTCAATATCCCATAATACTTTAGAAAATTATTTGACGACTTTGACAGACAGTTTACTTTTTTATTCCGTCCCACGTTTTGATGTCAAAGGTCGAGCATTATTGCAACGCTTAGAAAAATATTATCCCGTTGATTTAGGTTTACGACACCTCTTATTGCCAGACCACAAAGAAGACATTGGGCATATCTTGGAAAATATGGTATATTTGGAATTGAGACGTAGATATTCACAAGTATATGTTGGTAATTTAGATAAATATGAGGTTGATTTTGTTGTTGTAACTGATCTTGGTCACTACGCTTATTATCAAGTCAGTGAAACAACACTTGCTCCTGAGACACTAGAAAGAGAACTTAGACCACTAGAAGCCATTAAAGATCAATTTCCTAAATATCTATTAACAATGGATACGATTCAGCCAACAGCCAATTACAATGGTATTGAGAAGAAAAACATTATAGATTGGTTACTAGAAAAATAGATAATCATAAATCATACATCTAACTAGATTTGCAACAGTCTGTTATCAATGATTCTACCAAAACCCTAACAAGATATAGCGAATTTAGAACACTGATACTTGAAAGATAACATGGGATCTATAACTTTTGGAAGTACTATCATCATAGTCTTGTTAAAGAAAAGCATCACCCACTTTTTCAAATAAGATTAAATTATAACTAAATTATAATGAAAAAGAGACTGAGCAATCAGGCTTTAAAATCCTAAAAACGCATACTATCAGGTATTGAAAAAACTTGATAGTATGCGTTTTATTATGGAAATATTTCCTTCATTTTCTCCTGAAATAGGTTTTTTGGTCTTATTTTCTCTATTTCTAATGACTTACTTCAGCTTCTTACCTCTTGGGAAAAATAACAAAAATACGAACTATCAAAGTTTGGCACCCTCAGTAATCCAGAACAATTTATTTACATATATCGACACCAAAGGAAACATCAACAAACCTTTACATGCCGACTATCTAAACAATAAAATGAAAAGCATCAGAAAGTGACATAAAGAGCCGGCACATGCTACACCTCATAAACTGCGACATACAGGAGCGACACTTGCCAAACAAGCAGGAATGAGCTTAGAAGCTATTTCTGAAGCTCTAACACACAGTGACACAGGAACAACACAGGTTTATGTAAATACTTCTAATGTAGTTCCTATGACAGTTGGAGATATTGCTTATCGCAATCTTAAAAAGTAATGGTGTGAATTTTACCCTATGGAAACATCTACCAAGTAATTTATATCTTCCAACTTTCCCTTATCAAACATTTGATACTAACATTGTATAAAGCAGTATTTACTTTATCAAAGTCATCAATCAATACAATATTTGTTCCCCTGGACAATAAATATTTAGCTTCTATAAAAAAACTATTACTGTCGATTCATCGAAATAAATTACCCCTGCATCACATATCAATTATCACCTAACTCCCTCAACCTTTCCTGTCCTATCTTCAACATCTCTTCTTCCACCGTGTTCCATTTTCCAAAGAGGCATTCTTGTAGAACTTCTGCTGCTGAGGTTTGATCTACTTGCGAATCATAAACACACGATTGATCTCTTTGATAAATTTGAATTTGTCTAAAAAGTTCTTCCTTTTCCAACTCCCGTAAGTTACCAACCAAATGTCCTACAATTCCATCATGGTGTGTTTTAGGAGTCGCTCTAGCTTGACTAGGATCTATAGCGTAGAGCTCCTCATAACGTATCAAAGTACTGAGATAGGACAATTCTGGCTTAGTCGCAATCAGTGCAAGTGAGACTTGATAGCCTCTAGCTGTCAATAATTGTGCTGTTTTACGAGGAACTTCGGTCGTTCTCAAGGTACCTTCGATTAATAAATGATAACCTTGTTTACTCAATTCATCTACAAGATATTCAACCATTTGGCCTGCAAATACTTTGGTATAATCCACACTATCTTTACCATACTTTTCCTGTAGACCAAGGTAGTTCGGATGAAAAGAGCGATAACTATCTCCATCAATGATAATAATATTTCCTTGAAATTCCCTTTGTTTAATACGATGAATCGTTGTCTTACCAGCACCACTCTGTCCACCAAGCAAAATAGCCTTAGGCTGAGATGAAGTTGTTTTTCCACGAGTTAAAGAACGAATGAGTCGATTAGAGGCTTTAATAAAGTCATCCTGGCTAAATTTATCTAATTTCATTAAGCCACCACTAGATGACTAGCTTGTTCTAGCACACGTTCAATGCCATCCAAATAGCCATTATATCGCTCTACATCCTCAAAAGTTGCAACAAGATAAATCTTCGTGTTAATCAAATCAGAAAGATCATCGCTCATTAGAACCCAAGGATTAGAACTATCATCAAATTTAATTCCTTGTTCATCTTGAAAACGATAAAGTTGCGCTAAGATATTTGCTCCTCTTTCCTTTATCAATTCTATTTTTAATGTTAACTGATAATCTTCTACTGGTGTGAGCATTTTTTCCTCCCCTACGATATCGATATAGGAAACATTAAATTTTTTGCAGATACGATCTACTAATTCTGTCGAAACTGAACTTGTCCCATTCTCATAACGACTCAGGCTATTTCGAGAGATGCCAATAATCTTTGCGAATTCAGGTTGGGTGAGATCATGTGTTTTACGTAATGTTTTTATATTTTCTCCAATCATGAGAGTCCTCCTTTTATTTATTTCTATTATAGCAAAAAAAATAGAAACGCACCATTTTTGGTGCGTTATAAAAAACTTTATTGCTGTATCGAAAGACTGAATCGGCATAAAAGCATTACCACTTTTTGAAATATTGACTTTTCTAAATTCACCTGCCCAATGATACATATCTTCAAACAAAAATTGATGAATTTTCAATATATCTTCTACACTATAAACTGGGATAGGATTGATAAATAATTTCAAACTCTTACTAGCAACCATACGATATTCAAGCTCACGTGCTTTTTGTTCATCTCGTTCTTCCTGCTTATTTCTTAGAACTGAAGAATCTGGATAGGTATATAAATTATCTGGATCAATATAGTCATAAGAATTATAACATTTACGCTTCATTAAGCCATCCCCAGACCAAGAGCTTCATCTCGTAATTTTTCAACATCACTAACCGTAGGTCGCCATCCTTCAATCATATTTGTACTTAAAGCATACCAAACACTCTTAAAAACGGAGCGGTTTTCAAAAGCTACTCCCATGATTGTCATCTTTTCTTTATCTATATCTAAGGACATATGCTACCTCCTTTAGTTACATTATACCATGTTTCTATGTAGCTTTTAAATATTTTATTTTGTCTGTAATCTCTAAATTTCAGCACATTTAGCCTATTTTATAAACTTCAAACTCAAAGATGAAAACGCGTTCTTTTTGCTTTTTTACTATTGTATCGTATTCTACGATAACATACTTTACTGTATTGTTTTTTTAAAGTAACAGCAGTTCCCTGTTTATCAACTATTCGAACTACTTTCTATTTTGCTTCATACCCTACATAGCAAAAAAATAAAATGAAAAAGCAGAGAAGAATAACTTAAAAAGATTTCTTCACTGCTAATGTTAACATTCATTATTTAAACTATATGGATTCTATCATCGAATATACTTTTTTTCTTATTAAATGCCTTGCTCTTCTTTCACTAGTTTTTGATCATATACACGGATGAATGGGAGATAAACTAAGAATGCTGCAAATGCACAAACGAGAGCAACTAATACAGCTCGAAGATCTGCTGTCCCTAAGAAAGCTCCAATCCCTACTGGAGTTGGCCATGGAACCTGTGCGATAATTGGCTTAATAAAGTTTAGAGAATTCGCTACGTAATAAATAGTAGCAGTAACCATTGGTGCTAAAATAAATGGTATAGCCAAGGCTGGATTATAGATAATAGGTAATCCAAAAATTAATGGTTCATTAATATTAAATAAGGCTGGAACTACAGATGCTCGTCCTATTGCTTTAAGCTGTTCAGATTTAGAGGCAAAAGCAATATATAAACATAGGCCTAAAGTTGCACCAGAACCACCTGCAATTACAAACATATTAGAAAATTCACCTGCAACAGCGAAGTGCCCGCCAGCAGCATTTTCAGCCATATTAGCAAGAGCAATTGGACTAACAAATGCAAAAACAATGTTAGCACCGTGGATACCTACAATCCAAAGTAGTTGAGTCAATAGATAAATAATCATTAAACCAATCCATGAATTAGTCAGATTGGATACAAAACCAAATGGAATTGCAATGACTTTAAAAATATCTGTTCCCATTGCTACAAGAAGACCATTGATAAAGATAACAACAAATGCAACAACAAATCCCGGAACCAAAGCGGTAAATCCACGAGAAACTCCTTCTGGAACAGCTTCAGGCATTTTAATAACCCAATTATGTTTAACACACATACGATAAATAAGAACAGTCACAATTGCCATAATGATTGCGGTAAAAATCCCTGTTGTCCCAAAACGTGTGACTCCATTTCCCATTGCCCATCCATCTGCAATTACTGCACCTTCTTTTAGACTTGTCACAGTCTTCATCATTCCACCATCAAAAATGATTTGAGGTACTGTCATGACAAAAGCCATCAAGGCGAGCAAGGCACCATTAAGAGGATTCATATTGAGTTCTTCTTCCTCTGCATAAATTTTTGTCAATTCATATGCAAGTGAAAGAACAAAATAAAGAGATAGAGAACCCATAGTCGCATAATTTGCAACCATGTAAAGTGATGTGAATTTATCAAATGAAGCAGAGAAAATATCTGCCACAATTGGCCAAAATGAGAAAGCTTGTGGCAAAATACTGAATACCAAAAACATTGATCCTACAATAGTAAATGGTACAGCTGCCATACCAGCAGCCGTGATAGCACGTACTACTTTAAACTGGGCAAGTTTGCCCATTGGTTCCATAACATGGTTTTCAAGGAAACCAAACAACCCGTTTTGTTGATCCATAAATAGACCTCCTTAATAAAACATAATAATTTTTACTTTTTGAAGACTAGTTTCAAATACAAATGATACTAGATCAGGATTATAAACTAAGTGAGTTCTTTTCCAATTGGACAAATTGTTGATAAGCCTTATCTGTTCGTTTATAAATTTTTTTAATTCTTCTAATGTCTAACAAACTCAGAACTAAACCTAATAGAAGAACTACAAAAACAAATAAACGTGCTACTTGGTTATTTTCAAAAATCGGAAAAAGATTCGTAAACCAACTTGTCCAAGTTAAAACAAGTAATCCTATTGAAATAAGCATTTGTATTCTAACAAACATTAGTGTTATTCCCAACTTTTCTTTCCTATTTCCATAAAGTTTAAATTGTTCAACAGTTGCTAAAATAGAAAATACTATGAGCATAATGGGGAAAATAATAATAAGCGAGGGACTAATAAACTGATTCAAAAGCCAATAAACATTTCCAAAAAAGAAGAGTGCTATTGAATAACGTAGAAGAAGATATCGATTGAAAAAAGTATTAGTTAGAGCCATCTCTCGACGTTGTTGTTCAATTTTTTGTCGTTCTTTTCTATCCATATCATTCCCTCCTTATATTTAGTTAACTTTCTTATAAAGAGCTAACATTTCCTTTGCTACTTCTAATAATGTCATAGTGGTCATTAAATGATCTTGAGCATGTACCATGATAATTTCAATTTTAATTTCCACTCCACTTGCGTATTCTTGCAAGAGTTTGGTTTGTGCATGATGCGCTTCAAGAATTATCTCATTTGATTGATTTAATTTACTTTCTGCATCATCAAAACTACCTTCTCTCATTTTTGCAAATGCTTCATGTATTTCTGACCTTGCATTTCCCGAATGCAGGATAATTTCAAATGCTGCAACCTGCAGTTCCTCTTGATTCATATGAACCTCCTATTTTATCTTCTCAAATATGTTAATAAAATCTTCAAAGTTATTGCAAGATATTAGCTGATTTTGCAATTCATCATTCTCTGTCAGAGAGACTATCTTTTTAGTCACAGTTGCCAAACCTTCGTTCCCATATATTGATGGAGATAGAAGAAATACTAGCTGGACATGTGAACTTTGATTATCCCAGAGTAACGAATCTTTACAAATTGCAATCGAAACCTTTCCCTCTGTACCAAAGGGTTGAATAGGATGCGGAACTGCAATTTTTTCAGAAAAAACAACTGAACTTAATTCTTCTCGCTGTTTAATTCCATAAAGTAAAGATTGTTCAAACTCACTTGATTCACCAACAGATAAACCCTCAACCATCTTTTCAAGTAAATTTACCTTGTCTGATTCAGTACATATTAAAAAATTTTCTTTACTGAAATACTGTCTAAAGCTAGTATTTTCAAACTTGTTAATCTTTGATGATTGTACATGACTAGAAACTTGCATCTGATTCATAGATTTTCGAATCATTTCTATCTCATCACTCTTAAGAAATACACTAACTTTAAAAACTGGAATTTGAAAATATAGATTCGATAAATCAACAGCTGATACTATAAAATCTATTCCTCTAAGTTTTTCTTGATTCAATTCATAATAGCCTATTACATCAACAACTTCTACTCGGTTCCCAAACTCCGTTTCCAAACGATTTCTTAACATTTGGGCTGCACCAAATCCCGTTGCACAAATAGCAAGAATATTAAACTTAGTACTCTCTTTGCTACGTTCCATAGCAGCTAAAAAGTGAAGACTTACATATGCTATTTCATCATCTGATATTGACCACTCTATGAACATATCCATATTTGCAAGAATTTCTCTAGTCATAAAGAATATATCACTATAATTCTGTTTAATTTCATCTACCAAAGGGTTATTTAAGATGATCCGACTTTCTAAACGTACTTGTAGTGTCATTAGATGAGTTATCAATCCTTCAATTAGTTGGAAATCTGAAGAAAAGTTATACATATCATCTAATCCTAAATCCTGAAATGTTTTAAATAAAGATTTTTTTAAAACTTCTTCAGAAATATTCTTCTGATTTTTTTGACATTGTTGACTCTTAGCTAACAAATGCAAAGTAATGTAGTCTATTTCCTGAACTGGAAATTCCTGATTTGTTACTTGACTTACTTTAGAAAGAATTCTTTGGGCAACCTTTCTCTCTATTGCATCATCAGTCATCTGACAGTCTATATTTTTTATTTCAAATCCGGATTTTAAACGAATCATAGACAATGCTATGTGAACTACTAAGTTCTGTAGTACAAAATCAGATAGTTTTAGGTTGGCCTCTTGGCATTCATCCAAAACAATTCTAGCAAATTCTTCTAATGGTACAGTTTGATCAAAAAAGTTAAATTTTACATAGCAATGTATTGTTTTAAAAAATTGATTCTCTAGGAAATAATGCATGATAAAACGTCGTTTATCACGTTCCTCACCTGAGACATAGACTCCTTTATTCGCCCTACTCTCAATAGACAAATTACACTCTGATAACATCACTCGTATCTTTTTGAAATCATGAGATAATGTTGAACGACTAACGTAAAGTTCATCAGCTAAATCATCAAAAAGAACTGGAACTTGCTCAAATAATAATTTATTTAAGATAAATACTAAACGATCATCACCTTTTGAAACCGCAGTTTTCGTATAGTCTTCTTCCAGTTCATAAGTTTGTCTAAACTCCTGGTAAGCGCCTTGATTTTCAAAAAATATTTGATACCCTTGACCTTGTTTTGAAATCAACTGGACGCCTTGAATTATCATGGTCTTCTCAATTAGTTTCAGTGCATTACGAACAGTTCTATCTGAACAGGATAAATATTCTGCCAGTTCTTTGCTTGTAACAAAACGCTCCTTATTTTTTATTAAAAATTGAAGGATATCTTTCTCCTTAATGTTTAACACATTTATTCCCTCCTAAAACGTAGGTTTTCATATATTAAAGCATATTATACACTTAAATCAGTTTATATCAAACTCAAAACAATTTAGCTTAACTTAAATATTTAATGGCATTTTATATGTTTATTAAATATTCTCAAGAATCAAATTGGTCATTTTTTCAATACCAATTGGAATAGGAATATATGCTTGAGGAGGTATTTGTACAACTGGTTTTCCTGCTTTAGAACCAGCCTCTTCAAATTGCTTAAAGTACATTTTTGTTTGAGGACTAACAAGATATAAATCAAAATCCGCTGCTGCGATAGCTTTCCCTCCTTCAGTAGCACTAATAGCATCAACCACAATATCTTTCCCTTTTCCTTTTAGAAATTCTGTGGTTTTTTTTGCCATAAGTGATGAAGACATTCCTGCTGCACAAATAATTAAAGCTTTTGCCATAATATTTTCTCCTTTTCTTAAATCCAATCAAAGCTGTGCTAAGTTGGCTTATTTGTTATCTAATCTCATTATAAGATAAAGCGTTTTCAATGACAATTCCCTCATTTTCCTAAATGATATGGAAAAAAATTATTTATACTTCAATTTATAAAATAAAATTATTCCTGAAAATAGAAATGAAACACTATTTGCTAAAATCAAAGGTAAGTCACCTATACGAATACCATGAGCAAGCCACAATGCAATACCAATAACTTGCATAACATACATACCTAGAGCAATAGATTCCGTATCCTTTGTCTTAACTACACGAAAAACTTGTGGTAAAAATGCAAATGTTGTTAAAATTGCTGCAATACTTCCAATCATATGTTACCCCAATTTACTAAACAAACTGAGAATAACCTCAGTTTGTTTACACTATTCTACTGATTCGCCATTAGATGAAATAACTTCCTTATACCAGCCAAAAGATTTTTTCGGGGAACGATTATAACTTCCCTTCCCATTATCATCTTTATCTACATAAATAAAGCCATAACGTTTCCGCATTTCACCGGTACCAGCTGAAACCAAATCAATACATCCCCATGGAGTATAACCCATTAAATCAACACCATCTTCAACTACAGCCTTTTTCATTTCACGAATATGGGCACCTAGATATTCAATTCTATAATCATCATGTACCATACCATCTGCTGCAACTTGATCTATAGCTCCAAAACCATTTTCAACAATAAAGAGTGGTAAGTGATAGTGGTCTGTAAACCAATTTAACGCATAACGCAAACCTTCTGGATCAATTTGCCACTCCCATTCAGAAGCCTTAACATAATTATTTTTTACTAAATCCTCTGTTTCAAGATAATCAAAATAAGGATTATTTTCACGATGAGAATCGATAGCAAAGGACATGTAGTAACTGAAACCAATGTAATCTACAGTCCCACCAAGTAAATCTTCTTTATCCTGCTCTGTAAAATCAACTGAAATACCTTTTCGTTCCCAATACTTAAAAATATGTTCAGGATATTTACCTAAAACATGCACATCAGCAAAATAATAACGTTTCTGCATAGCTTTCATTGCCATTAAGATATCCTTAGGATTGCAAGTAGCTGGATAAATTGGACACATCGCAATCATACAACCTATTTGAAAATCTGGATTAATCTCATGACCAATTTTTACAGCTCGTGCAGAAGCAACTAATTCGTAATGTGCTGCTTGATACATAATTGCTTCTCTATTATCACCTTCCTCATATACAATACCTGAGTTAGTAAATGGTGCAAAATCTTCCTGATAATTCGCTTGATTATTGATTTCATTGAAAGTCATCCAATATTTAACCTTATCTTTGTAACGTTTAAATACGACTTCTGCAAAACGAGCAAAGAAATCAATCAATTTCCTATTTTTCCAACCACCATATTCGGTCACTAAGTGGTAAGGCATTTCAAAATGAGATAGAGTGATGACAGGTTCAATACCATTCTTTAAGCATTCATCAAAAAGATTATCATAAAACTGTAATCCTTCCTCATTCGGCTCTAACTCATCACCTTTTGGAAAGATACGTGTCCATGCAATAGAGGTACGGAAGCACTTAAATCCCATTTCAGCAAAAAGTGCTATGTCTTCTTTATAACGATGATAAAAATCTATCGCCTCATGATTTGGATAATATTTACCCTCTAAAACTCCCGAAGTAATTTCACGAGCTACTCCATGGCGACCAGCAGTCATAACATCAGCAACACTAATTCCCTTGCCACCTTCTTGCCATCCGCCTTCAAGTTGATGAGCAGCAACAGCTCCACCCCATAAAAATCCATCTTTAAAAGTAGTCATCTTTTTTCCTCCTGACTTTGATACTCTTATTATAAACCTCAAACCAAAAGATGAGAACGCATTCTTTTTCCTTATTGTTAAGGAAAGAAGTAATTTCAAATGGAAATAGAACAATATCTTCTTGTATTCTCGTAATGATATCTTTACGATTTGCAATACTTTCAAACTACAAAAACTCTCACAATAATTCTAATCCCCCATGTCTATAAACGACTTATCGCTTTCTGGTATCCCAGAATCATCTTCTATATAACGTTCAACTTGCATCTGCAAGTGATATTTTGTTCTTAAATCTAAGATTTTCTGCATTGTCTTTGATTGATGATGTTCATCTAAAGCTTCTTGATTTGTCCACTGATCAATAAGAAGAATAGTTCCTTCTTTTTCAATTGGTAAAAAATATTCGTATTTCAAGTTGCCTTTTTGATTTCTAATTTCTGCAACAATCCCTGATTCAAGCATTTCTCTTGCAAACTTTATTGCGTTTTCTCCATCTCCTTTATAATATACATGAATAGTCAATGTCATCTCATATCCTCCAAAATCATCCTTCAAATTTTTAAAAAACAAGTTTAGATGAGGATCTAAACTTGTTTTTTATGAACTAATTATCTAACGTTTCGCCATTACTTTCAATCACTTCTTTATACCAATAAAATGATTTTTTCTTATAGCGATTTAATGTTCCAGATCCATCATCATTTCTATCAACATAAATAAATCCATAACGCTTACTCATCTGGGCCGTTGAAGCTGATACTAAATCAATACATCCCCATGTAGTATAACCTAACAATTCTACTCCATCCTCAATAGCTTCACCTACTTGTTGTAGATGTTTTTTGAGATAATCAATTCTATAGTCATCATCAACAGTAGGTCCATCCGCACCTTCAATTAGAACGTCTTTAGCACCCAAACCATTTTCAACAATAAACAACGGCAACTGATAACGATCATAAAGATTATTCAACACTATACGTAAACCAATAGGGTCAACTTGCCAACCCCATTCTGAACTTCCCAAATAAGGATTAGCAATTCCTCCCAATAAATTTCCAATGCCTGATTGATAATTTTCAGGATCATGTGCTTGAACCGAACTCATATAATAAGAGAAAGAAATAAAATCCACAGTATTTTCAGCTAATAACTCCTTATCCCCTGATTCAAATTTGATATTGATATCATTTTCTTTAAAGAATCTTTGAATATATTTAGGATATTTACCGCGAGCATGAATATCTGAAAATAGATAATTCTGATTCTCAAATTCACGCGCAGCCAGCACATCTTCTGGCTTCGGTGTCATAGGATATGTTGGCATAGCCAAAACCATGCATCCAATTTTAAATTCTGGATTGATTTCATGTCCAACTTTCGTTGCCAAAGCGGATGCAACTAACTCATGATGAACCGCTTGATAAAGATCTTGTTTATATAATTTCTCGACTGGAGTTGCAATACCACCACTTATAAAAGGAACATGTAAAACAGAGTTGATTTCGTTAAAAGTCAACCAATATTTGACTTTATTTTTATAACGATTGAAAACAGTTCTTACATAGCGCTCATAAAAACCAATCAAATTACGATTAACCCATCCATTATATTTTCTAGCCAAGTGAAGTGGAGTTTCATAATGGGATAATGTTACTAAAGGTTCGATACCATATTTAGCTAATTCGTCAAAAAGATTATCATAAAACTGTAAACCTTCTTCATTTGGTTCCAATTCGTCACCATTTGGAAAAATACGAGACCATGCAATCGATGTTCTAAATACCTTAAATCCCATTTCTGCAAATAATGCAACATCTTCTTTATAACGGTGATAAAAATCAATTCCTTCCAATTTGAGATTATCTTCTGTAGGTAGTTCTGTAATGAATGGATTTAGATCATTATCACTTACTGGAATTCCACCCCTAGGTGTCACATCCTGAACCGATAAACCTTTACCACCTACATTATAAGCACCCTCATACTGATTAGCTGCTGTAGCTCCACCCCATAAAAATTCTTTAGGAAATTTACTCATTTATTTTCTCCTTTGTTTTTTTCTATACTTATATTATAATTAAATAAAAGTGACAAATCTTGCACAATAATAGCAAAAAACGATACTATCCTATTAAGAGGAAACCTATGATTGATCTTGGACAACTACATAAAAACACGCCTTATAAAAATGAATTAATTCCCTATTCTCTTACCCGGACTATTATGGAAGATGGTCTACCTGATATTCTTTTTCACTGGCATACAGATATGGAAATCATATATGTACACGAAGGACAAGCAAGATTCCATATAGATACAGACTATTTTAACAGTGAGAAAGGATATATTATTTTAATTCGTCCTAATGCCTTACATTCTATACATCCAATTGAACATACTTATCACTACATGGATGCAATCAACTTTCAATTAGACTTAATTGGTTATTCTACAAAAGATTTTGCAGCAATTCATTACTTACACCCCCTATATAATGGACAACTAGACTTTAAACGTGTGATTAAACCTAATCAACCTGGTTATACAGAAATTAGACAAACACTAATTAATTCAATGGAAATAGGATACTATAGAAAGACATTTTTTGAACTAGAATTAAAAAGTGAGTTACTAAAACTTCTTCATCTTCTCTTTCAATATAATTACGTTTATTCAAGTAAACAATCAATAGATGGTTATCGTAGAGAAGAAAAAATTAGAACAATTATCGATTATATAAGCGAACACTATCAGGAAGATTTATCAATTAATCTTCTAGCAAAACTATGTGGGTATAGTCCAACACACTTTATGAATTTCTTTAAAAAAAATTTAGGAGTTAGTTGTATGGACTATCTCATCCACTTCCGTTTACGTAAAGCTACTGAACTTCTTCAACACTCTACTCTCTCTGTTCTAGAAATTGCCTCAGAGGTAGGTTTTAAAAACTTATCAAACTTTAATCGCCAATTCAAAAAAATTTATAAAACTACTCCTCGAAAATATAGAGAAGAAATGGAAAAATAGATATTTTACCATAGAAAAGTATTACAATTGGCTAGAATAGCAGTAGAAAGATTCATTATCATACTGTAAAATCAAACTAAAAAATGGAGTAAAAGTATGAAAAAAATTATCTTCCTTGATGTTGACGGGACCATTGTTGACTACGATAACCACATACCCGATTCAGCTAAAATAGCTATCCAACAATCACGTAAAAATGGACATCTAGTATTCCTTTGCACTGGACGAAGTAAAGCTGAGATGCCAAACAAAATTTTAGATATTGGCTTCGATGGTATCATTGGAGGAAATGGTTCCTACATAGAGTACAAAAATCAAGTTCTCATGCATCAACTGATTCCGTATGAGACTGCCAAACAAGTTGTTGATTGGCTTGAATCAAGAGGATTAGAGTTCTATCTTGAAAGTAATAACGGATTATTTGCGAGCCGTAATTTTCGTGATGCTGCAAGACAGATACTCCGCATCTATGCCTTAGGTAAAGGAGCTAGTGAAGACCAAATTTTAAACATGGATCCAGAAGATGCGCTACATGGATTAGTTTATGGTGGAGAACTATACCGAGACGATCTTAATAAAATTAGTTTTATTCTCCATTCCTACCAAAATCACTTAGATTCTAAAAAAGCTTTCCCGCAACTAAAAGCTGGTACTTGGGGAGGCCGAGGAGAATCAGCTCTATTTGGTGACTTAGGGGTAAAGGATATTAATAAAGCCCATGCTGTTAACATCATTCTTAAGCATTTAGGAGCGAATCATACTGATACAATTGCTTTCGGTGATGCTAAAGTTGATATTCCAATGCTCGAAACCTGCCATATTGGTGTGGCTATGGGTAATGGGGGTCCTGAAATACTAGCTATGGCTGATATTATAACAGATGATGTTAGACAAGATGGACTTTATAATGCCTTTAAAAAACTTAATCTACTGTAGGATATTAAAATGAAGAAAACTCTCTATTTAATGCGTCATGGACAAACTCTTTTCAACAAACGTCATCTTATACAAGGTTGGTGTGATTCTCCGCTAACAGACTTTGGGATATACCAAGCTCAAGTAGCAAGTGAATATTTCAAAGAACATGGAATTATCTTTGACAGTGCTTTTAGTTCAACATCTGAGCGCGCGTGCGACACTTTAGAAATTGTAACCGATGGAAAAATGCCTTATAAACGAATTAAAGGTCTAAAAGAATGGAATTTTGGTGTTTTTGAAGGAGAAAGTGAAGAACTTAATCCATCTATTCCTTACGAAAACTTTTTCGTCTATTATGGTGGAGAATCTCAATTAGAATTACAAGAGCGAATAAATAACACTATTTGTTCGCTTATGAAGGAAGCTAAGGGCAACTCTATCCTTATTGTGTCCCATGGAGCAGCTATTCGAAATTTTGCTACAGTCTGGGAAAATTACGAAAAAACAACTATTAACAATAGAATGACAAATTGTTGTATTCTCAAATTCACATACTCTAACGATATTTTTTATCTGGAAGAAGTTATCAATCATGATTTTAGCAACTGGAATAATAATTCTATTCAATAAAAATTAGATAATTTAATTTATTACATCCGTTAGTTTTAACCATTATCATCTACGACAATCATAACCACCCGTCAAACGGGTGGTTTGTCACAGGGCTATAAGCCCAAATTACCAGCCAGCGCCTAAAAACGCTGGCTTTCACATTGTTCAAGCCTCATTGCTCTTGACTCGTCACTTGTCTCTTAAAGAGGCTTTAGTATTACTTACCACTATCCCTAAAGGGATCCTCATATTCTTTTACACTCAATTTATCTAGTGCTATATCATGCTTTACTCGTTCTCAAATTTTTATACTCGTGAAGAAATCATCCACTGGATAATTTCTTTAATCTTGAATATATTTCTTAATTGTGGCTTCATTGAGTCCAACCGTACTCACATAATAACCTTCCGCCCAAAAATGCCGATTCCCAAACTTGTATTTGAGATTGGCATGTTTGTCAAATATCATGAGTGCACTTTTACCTTTTAAATACCCCATAAAACTTGAAACACTTATCCTCGACGGAATACTTACTAACATATGTACATGATCAGGCATTAAGTGACCCTCGATAATTTCAACACCTTTATAACTACATAAGTGGCGGAATATTTCTCCCAAACTGCTTCGATAGTGATTATAAATGACTTTTCATCTATACTTAGGAGTGAGCACAATGTGATAGAACACATCCACTTTGTGTGTGATAAACTATGAGCCTTTTGTGCCATATTTTTCTCCTTTCGCTTTACAATTGGCTTGAACACCTTTATTGTATCGCGTTCGGAGTTTTTGGGGTATAACCTTCGACGCGCACCCGCATAGCGGGTGGTTTTTTTGTCTCGCACCTAACGGAGCGAGACGGACTGAAAGTCACATAATAAGGTAAACTTTAAGGTAAACTTTTCAAAAAAACACGAAAAAAGCACCCATAAGATAAACTTTTGAGTGCTTTGAAACGTTGATATAATCGTATTGATTAACGTTTTGAGGCAACTGACCTTGTCAGGTTGTAGCCACATTTGTAAGCGACTAAAGTCGCAACAACTGTGTCAATTGCACCAATTTAGTAAGAAAGTATAAAAAAAGAACACCCCGAAAGGTGCTCTGTATAAGTATAGTAATTCTTTCGAATTAACGTTTACTAAATTGTGATGCTTTACGAGCTTTCTTAAGACCTGGTTTCTTACGTTCAACTTTACGTGAGTCACGTGTAAGAAGTCCTGCGCGTTTCAATGAATCGCGGAAGTCTGGGTCTACTTGAAGAAGGGCACGAGCGATACCGTGACGGATAGCTCCTGATTGACCAGCGTATCCACCACCTACAACGTTAACGAAAACGTCGTATGAACCTACAGTTGAAGTAACTGCAAATGGTTGGTTGATGACAAGACGAAGGTCAGCGTGTGGGATGTACTCTTCAACATCTTTTTTGTTAACAGTGATTTTACCAGTTCCTGGAACAAGGCGAACGCGTGCAACAGCGTTTTTACGACGTCCAGTACCTGCATATTGTGCTTGTGACATACTTTATTGTTCCTTTCCTTAGATAAGTCCTGAAATGTCAAGAACTTCTGGTTGTTGTGCAGCGTGAGTGTGCTCAGCTCCAACAAATACTTTCAACTTCATACCTTGAGCGCGTCCAAGTGTATTGTGCGGAAGCATACCTTTAACTGATTTCTCGATCAAACGTACTGCATTTTTAGAACGAAGTTCACCTGCAGAGATTTGTTTCAATCCACCTGGGTGGTTTGAGTGAGTGTAGTAGATTTTATCAGTTGCTTTTTTACCAGTCAATTTAACTTTTTCAGCATTGATAACAATCACAAAGTCACCTGTATCAGTGTGTGGTGTAAATGTTGGTTTGTTTTTTCCGCGAAGTACGCTAGCAACTACTGCAGAAAGACGTCCAAGTGGTACATCAGTTGCGTCAACTACGTACCATTTACGTTCAACTTGGCCTGGTTTAGCCATAAATGTTGTTTTGTTCATGATTTCTCCTATATATAGTTCGATTTTTGTTTACGGTGATGGGTGTTCCTTCCCATCGAAAAGTATTTGGAAGGTTCCGGGGCCTTTCAAATGGGGTAAACAATACCGCCTACTATAATACCAAATTTCACCCCTAAAAGTCAATAGATATGAAAAATATTTTTCCAAACCGTAACTTCTCAAAATAACTGAAAGTTATATAATCAAGTTAATTTGAGAATTTACCTATTAATTTCGATAGATTTTTGGGAATTTTTTCCCTATTTCTCCCTGTAACTAAAATCCTTTTCAAAAATCACCTTTTCTTGATTTTTAATCCTATTTGCTGTATGATAAGGGAAAAGAAAGGGGGCAAAAATATGGCTTTTACCAATACCCAGATGCGGTCGGCTAGTTTTGGCATTGTTACCAGCTTGCCTGATGACGTCATTGACTCTTTTTGGTATATCATCGACCATTTCTTAAAAAATGTCTTTGAATTGGAAGAAGAACTTGAGTTTCAATTGCTTAATAACCATGGAAAAATTACCTTCCACTTTTCAAGTCAACATCTCCCTACAGCTATTGATTTTGACTTTAATCATCCTTTCGACCCTCTTTATCCACCGAGAGTACTGGTTTTAGATCTGGATGGTAGAGAGACTATCCTCCTCCCAGAAGAAAATGACCTATTTTAATACTCAATGAAAATCAAAGAGCAAACTAGGAAGCTAGCCGCAGGTTGCTCAAAGCACTGCTTTGAGGTTGTGGATAGAACTGACGAAGTCAGTACCCATACCTACGGCAAGGCGAAGCTGACGTGGTTTGAAGAGATTTTCGA
>NZ_VMMI01000023.1:0-51155 GCF_013277125.1 Streptococcus sp. 4094
CGACGTTGACGTGGTTTGAAGAGATTTTCGAAGAGTATTAAATCTAGGTTTGCTAGATTCACTGCTACTATCTATTTATTCGGAAAAGAAAGGAGAAAGTTAAAAATTTTTAGACTTCACAGGTTGAAATTTACATAAAAAAGCAGCTGATTCTTTTTTTGATTCTACCATATTTCTAGCGATTACTACTATAAATAGGATACATTCCAGTTTCTAGTAGAAAAGGACTCTGAAAAGCAAATAAAACCCAGTATTAGGAAGAGTTAAATCTTATCTGAAAATGACTAGCTCTCAAGCTATAGTTTTGTGTCTAGATATAAGTATCACTAAGAAAAACTCCATAAGTAAACATACCGAAATTGGATGTTCCTACTATTCGAAAACCTCTTCAAACTACGTCAACTTTGCCTTACCTACAGCTTCAAAAGGACGTTTTGAGTCATCTGCTGGTAGATTTATTCATTGATTTTCAATCTTCTAATACTAAACAAAAATCAAACAACTATAGTAAAATAACATAAAATTTGCATAAATAGATTAGGAAAATCAAAGCAACTTCTAAGAATGTTTTAGCAATCGCAGTGTACTTTCCCAGTCTCAATCCACTATAACTCTGCACATAAAAATGGAGAAGATGGAAATCCTCTTCTCCAAATATTAACTTCTTTACAAACCAACTATAGTTGACAAAGAACCTAAAATCAATTGATAACACAGAGTCAGGTCGGTCAACTCCTTCAACTGTAGCCCTGTCAATTCTTCCCACTTATCAATCTTGTATTGGAGAGAATTGCGGTGCAGATAGAGTTTCTGGGCTGTTTTAGTGAGAACAGCACTATTTTCCCAAAGAGAGAGGATGATTTCCTGAATCTGATCTTGATCCAAAATCATCTGGTGTAGACATTCCTTGATTGGCTTCAAGTCTACAATTCTTTCCCCCATACTCCAAAGATAGAGTTGTGAAAAGGTATGAACACCTTGGTGACCCTGACGCCACCAAGTCTTAAACAAATCCCGCTCCGCTTTAATCAAGTCTGATAGGGCTTGATAGCCTGTCTGAGACCAAACCTGACCCAACATGATTGACAGACGAAGGCCAAAGTCATACTCAACCGCTTCAATCGTATCACTTAAAATAGCTCGTACAGAGGTGTATTTGTCTTGTTGAAGCACGAAAACATAATCCTGAGCTCCGACCTGAAGCACCGTCTGACAGTTGGGAAAAAGAGTCCGCATCATATCTAGCCAAGAAGCCAGATTTTCCTGCTGAAAATAGGAAAGATGACAATAAACCAGCTGAATTTTTTTAAAAGATTGCGGTGCCTGACCCTTGCCCTCAATCAGATAGGAATACCAAGGATTGAGCGAACGAGCCTGCTCCTGTTGGGTCAAGAGGGCAACCAACTGCTTTTCACGCTCACTGAGACCAGATTTCTCCAGCAAAATCCACTGCTGAGAAGCTAAAGGGAGCGTGAGATAACCCTCTTTCTCTACTGGCTGGTCTGAAATCTGAGCTTCAGGAAACCAGTCTTGTAGTTCTTTTGCCATCATGTCCTAACCCTCCACTTTTTGGATGCACCACAAAATCAAGCTCTCAAGACGTTCCAGATTTTCAGTCATATGGAGATAGCCCATGACTGCTTCAAAACCTGTGGACATACGGTAAGTCACCACATCAGCATTTTTAGCCTTGGTGTGACTATTGGTATTGCGACCACGTTTGTAGATTTCTTCTTCTTTTTCCGTCAGGACTTGCTCCTCTAACATAAGGGAAATCAGGCGAGCCTGAGCTTTGGCTGAGACATACTTGGTCGCTTCTTGATGGAGTTTATTGGGTTTGGTCATACCTTTTAGAATGAGGTGACGACGTATATACATAGAATACACCGCATCCCCCTCAAAAGCTAACGCAATCCCGTTAATGAGATTGACATCAATCACGTGTCCACCTCACTCCATCTTTGGTGTCAAGGAGCTTAATCCCTTGAGCAGCCAATTGATCACGGATCTGGTCCGCTATTGCAAAGTCACGATTGGCACGCGCTTCTTGGCGTTTTTGAATCAAGGCTTCAATCTCTGCATCCAAAACTTCCTCAACAAAGACAATTCCAAAAACTTCCAACATATCCGCAAGAGCTTGCTTGACACTTGCATCATAGTTGCCGGAATTGATCCACTTGGCCATTTCAAAGACGACTGTGATGCCATTGGCAGAGTTGAAATCCTCATCCATTGCTGCTACAAACTTATCTTTAAAGGCCTGTAACTCTTGAGCATCTACAGTTCCAGTAAACGGTTTCTCGTAAGTATTTTTAAGATACTTGAGATTGGTCTCAGCATCACGCACTGCTTTTTCCGTAAAGTTGATAGGCTTGCGGTAATGCTGAGTCGCAAAGAAGAAACGAAGCACTTGCCCATTAAGAGTTTTAAGGGCATCGTGTACGGTGATAAAGTTCCCCAAAGACTTGGACATCTTGACATTGTCAATATTGACAAAGCCATTGTGCATCCAGTAGTTGGCAAAGGTCTTGCCTGTTTTTGCTTCTGACTGAGCAATTTCATTGGTATGATGCGGAAACTCCAGATCGGCTCCGCCACCGTGGATATCAATGGTATCGCCCAAAATCTCTGTTGACATGACCGAACACTCAATATGCCAGCCTGGGCGACCAGGTCCCCAAGGACTGTCCCAAGAAATCTCGCCTGATTTGGCAGCTTTCCAGAGGGCAAAGTCTACAGGATTTTCCTTACGAGCCGTTTCTTCATCGGTACGACCTGAAGCCCCCAGCTCCAAATCTTCTAAGGTTTTATTGGCCAACTTGGCATAATTGTGGGATTTTTCCACACGGAAATAAACATCCCCTTGACTCTCGTAGGCAAAACCTTTTTCAATCAAGTCTTCCACAAAGCGGATAATGTCAGCCATAAACTCCACCACACGCGGATGGCGAGTTGCAGGCTTCACGCCTAAGGCCGTCACATCCTCACGAAAGGCAGCGATATACTTGTCCGCAACCTCCTGAGGTGTGATACCCTCTTCCTTGGCACGGTTGATAATCTTATCATCCACGTCCGTAAAATTGGAAATATAGGCAACCTCGTACCCACGGTACTCAAAATAACGACGAATAGTATCAAAAGCCACCGTTGAACGGGCATTCCCCACGTGGATATAGTTGTACACGGTTGGCCCGCAAACATATATCTTTACTTTGCCGTCCTCAATCGGGACAAATTCTCGCAAATCACGAGACATGGTGTCGTAGATTTTAATCATAAAATAATAGTCAGGAAAGCCAAAATCCGAGAACAGTTAGTTTCATCACTAAGAGTTCAAGTAAATTTCAGTCCGAATCTCTCTACACTTCGGAATCCCTTGCTCCTTTCTCATTCAGATAAACCACCTGGGTCTGTTTGACAAAGCCAATTTTTTCATACAAACGTTTGGCACCTACATTGCTATCTTCCACTGCAATCTGAAATTCCTTATCATTTTGCTCAATTAGTTGGTTGACAAGGGATTTTGCTAAGTAGCTTCCATAGCCTTTTCCACGTTCAGGTTCCGATATTGCTAAACCGTAGAAGTAATTCGTATCGCTCGATAAATCAACCGTGCAAGTTCCAATAACCTGACCGTCTTTTAATAAAATATATAGGCGGCTTTCTGGATCTTTCAGAGCTTCAGCGACATATCTATCTACAACTTCTCTAGACTCATGTTCCTCTGAGAATGCCTGAAATTTTAATTGACCAATTTGATCCTGATGCGAACTATCTGCTAACAAAACTTCAAGATGGGAAAGCTTTGCTAACGGATAAGGTCTTCTATCCTTACCTAACCAAGTTTCTGTCTCTTCATCCTCGACCAATCCCCAGTTGCTAACAAAATTAGGATGGCGGTCTAGAAAAACACGCTCTGTCTGAAAAGTGACTGAACAAATAGAGAAAGAAGCTGTTTCTCTCTCAAAACTAGTAAACAATGCACGCGCAATTCCCTGACGGCGATAATTGGGATGAACCAGTATCGTCACTTCTACATCTTGATCATCTGCATAGACAGTTAATAAACCAACAAGTTCGCCTTTTTCATAATAAAGGAAAAAGGCGGGCATGTTTGGGTCAAAATTAAGCATGTTAGAAAGATAGGGATCACGATAGGTACCGTCATAGTTTTGGCAACAGTTAATTAGTTTTTTCGCCTCAGATAGCTCCTCTTGGCTTAACTTGTTTCTTGCTTGAATCATATAGGTATCCTCTACAACCCAGACGATCTGTGACTGGCTTCTTTAGCCTGCTCAAGTTTATTGACGTAGTATTCTCGTTTTTCTTCGACTTCGTGAATGACCGGTTCATCCTTTTTACCATGAAGGCGGACAATCTTAGCCGGAATACCGACTACTGTCACATCACTAGGTACGTCTGCCACGACAACTGCTGCTGCACCAACCTTGGCATTTTCACCGATTTCTACAGGTCCAATAACTTGGGCATGGGCTGATATGAGAGCTCCCTTTCGTACAGTCGGATGGCGTTTGCCACAGTCTTTCCCTGTTCCACCAAGAGTCACTCCGTGGTAAAGCATAACACCTTTTTCAACAATAGCAGTCTCTCCGATAACCAGGCCTGAACCATGGTCAATAAAGACTCCAGAGTCGATTTGGGCACCTGGATGAATCTCAATCTGAGTCCAAAAGCGCCAAAACTGACTGTGCATACGAGCCAAGAGTTTGAAGCCATGCTTCCAGAGAAAATGCGAGAGACGGTGGGCCGCCAAGGCCTTGACACCTGGATAAGTCAGCAAAACCTCTAAAGTGGTGCGGGCCGCTGGATCATTTTCTTTTACGATATCAATGGTTTCGCGCCACCATCCCATACATTTCTCCTTTTCTTATTCTGAATCTTTTGGTGTTTCTGTAAATTCTTTCTTAGGTTTGTGATCCTTGTGATGACGTGGGCGGTGAGGACGCTCTGATTTTTCACCTTTTTCATCACGTTCAGGTTTTGGAGGACGAGGAAGAAGGGCTTTCATAGAAGCATCCACACGTCCTTTTTCATCAATCTTGATAACCTTAACATCAACTTCGTCTCCGATGGCTACCAAGTCTTCGACATTATTGGTACGCGTCCAAGCCATTTCAGAAATGTGAACGAGGGCATCTGTCTTGTCAAAGAGGTTGACAAAGGCACCAAATTTCTCGATACGAACGACTTTAGCACGGTAAACTTCATCCACTTTGGCTTCACGAACCAAACCAGCAATAATCTCTTTAGCACGGTTAATAGCATCTTGGTCGCTAGAGTAGATAGACACATTTCCTTCTTCGTCGATATCAATCTTAACGCCTGTTTCAGCGATAATCTTGTCGATGGTTTCTCCACCCTTACCGATGACAATCTTAATCTTGTCCACATCAATCTTGATGGTATCAATTTTCGGAGCAGTTGGAGCCAATTCTGGACGAACTTCTGGAATGGTTGCTTCAATCACATCAAGAATTTCAAAACGGGCTTTCTTGGCTTGGGCAAGAGCCTCAGTCAAGATTTCTGCTGTAATCCCTTGGATCTTGATATCCATTTGAAGGGCTGTAATCCCGTCACGAGTACCTGCAACCTTGAAGTCCATGTCTCCAAAGTGGTCTTCCAAACCTTGGATATCTGTCAAGACTGTATAGTTGTTTCCATCTGAGATGAGACCCATGGCAATCCCTGCTACTGGCGCCTTGATTGGCACACCACCAGCCATAAGGGCAAGCGTTCCCGCACAGATAGAGGCTTGAGAAGAAGAACCATTTGATTCCAAGACTTCTGCCACCAATCGGATAGCATATGGGAATTCTTCCAAACTTGGCAAGACTTGAGCAAGAGCACGCTCACCAAGAGCACCGTGACCGATTTCACGACGACCTGGCGCACCGTAACGACCAGTTTCCCCTACAGAGTATTGTGGGAAGTTATAATGGTGCATAAAGCGTTTCTTATACTCTGGATCCAAACCATCAATGATTTGAGTTTCTCCCATCGGAGCCAAGGTCAAGACTGAAAGAGCCTGAGTTTGTCCACGAGTAAAGAGACCGGAACCGTGCACACGAGGAAGGAAGTCAACAACCGCATCCAAAGGACGGATTTCATCAACCTTACGACCATCAGGACGTACCTTATCTTCTGTGATCAAACGGCGCACTTCAGCGTGTTCCATTTGTTCCAAGATTTCAGCCACATCACGCATGATACGGTCAAATTCTTCGTGGTCCGCATATTTTTCTTCGTAAACAGCAGTTACTTGGTCCTTAACTGCTTGAGTTGCAGCTTCACGAGCCAATTTTTCTTCTACTTGGACCGCTTTTTGGAGGTCGCTGTTGTAGGCTGCGATGATTTCAGCTTGCAAGTCAGCATCCACATGAAGCAATTCTACTTCTGCTTTTTCTTTACCAACAGCTGCAACGATTTCTTCTTGGAAGGCAATCAATTCTTTGACTGCTTCATGCCCTTTAAGGAGAGCTTCCAGCATGATTTCTTCTGACAATTCTTTAGCACCAGACTCAACCATGTTGATGGCATGTTTGGTACCAGCTACTGTCAATTCAAGGAGAGATTGCTCTGCTTGTTCTTGCGTAGGGTTGATAATGATTTGACCATCTACATAGCCCACTTGTACCCCAGCGATTGGGCCGTCAAATGGAATATCTGAAATGGAAAGTGCCAAGGATGAACCAAACATAGCAGCCATTGGTGCAGAAGCATTTTCATCATAAGAAAGCACAGTGTTGATGACTTGTACTTCATTACGGAAACCTTCCGCAAACATAGGACGGATTGGACGGTCAATCAAACGCGCTGTCAAAGTCGCATCCGTTGAAGGACGTCCTTCACGTTTCATAAAGCCACCAGGAAATTTCCCAGCCGCATACATTTTTTCTTCATAGTTGACTTGGAGAGGGAAGAAGTCCCCAGTTGCCATCTTCTTAGACATCACGGCAGCAGTCAAGACAGTTGACTCACCGTAACGCACGACAACAGAGCCATTTGCCTGCTTAGCAACCTGACCAGTCTCTACAATTAACTCACGACCCGCAAAAGTCGTTTGAAACACTTGTTTTGTCATTTTAATCCCCTTTGGATTGATGAAATTATACGCCTTGCCTACAAAAATCAAGATACTAAGGGCGTGAAGAATCCCGTATGAAAATAGGAGATTGACGCAGTGTACCATGTACACCAGGAAATCTATCTTTTTCACTAGGGATTTAGCCCGTGTTCAATTACTCAAGATACAAATCATTAGAAAGGTTTGATGCTAAGCCTTCAGTTTAAATTCATTGTATTATTTAATACCCTCATCTTTGTATCAAGTACGTACAGAGTCTATTTTATCATATTTTTCTTAAAAAGTGCGGTCTTTACCATGAAAAAGGAACCATTCCCCTCACTTGAGAAGAATGGTTTGCTTTTTATTATCCTAGAGACTGATGATTAAACAAGGCATGGGTCGCTTGGTGGATGTATTTTGCTGTATCCGCATTGTTCATGGTGTAGAGATGCACACCAGCCACATCCTGAGTTACCAAGTCCACGATTTGGTCCACTGCATAGGCAAGTCCTGCTGCTCTGAGCGACTCAGGGTCATGCTCATACTTGTCTAAGATGGCTTTAAATTTACGTGGAAGGTGGATATTCTCACAAGTCTTCAAGAGGCGGAGAGCCTGATTTCGATTCAGAATTGGCATAATCCCTGCATGAATGGGAACATCAATCCCAGCCAAGATGCACTTGTCTTGGAAATCATAGAAACGCTCATTGTCAAAGAAAAGCTGGGTTACAAGGCTCGAACAACCTGCATCTACTTTCTTCTTAAGATTTTGAATATCTGAAATCTGATTTGGCGAATCCGGGTGACCTTCTGGATAACAAGCACCAACAATATCAAAGTGAGGAGCTTGTTCCTTGATGAACTCAATCAAGTCAGTTGCGTAGCGGAAATCCTTTTGAGGTTCCACATCAGGAATAATATCCCCACGAAGAGCCAAGATTTTCTGCACCCCAACCTTGTCCAAGTCGGCAATCGTTTCAGCAACCTTGTCCTTAGTCAAATAGATGGCTGGCAAGTGAGCAATAGTCGGAATCGCCAAGTCATTTTGGATAAAGTCAGCCAAACGAACCGTCGTTTCCTTGATATTAAATTTATTATTGCTAGCAGTTACACTGATAAAGTGAGGAGCCAACTCCTGCATATCTTGAAGAGCAGAAATAATGTTATCATTACCCACGGCTGGGTTTGGAGGGAACACTTCAAATGAGAGTGACGGTGTTTGGCGTGACATAGTCATTATCCTTTTCTAGTTGATTTTTTTCGTTAGCTGAATTCCTAGAATCCAAGTGAAACAGGCAGATTGATCAAACAGCGCTTCTTGAGAAATCCTTATCTTACAATTTCTCACGCGCAGCTTTAGCTGCTTCAACAAGGCGGATCAAGCTTTCTTTTGTTTCTGGAATACCACGTGTTTTCAAACCACAGTCAGGGTTGATCCAAACTTTCTTGCTTGGCACTTTAGCAAGGATGGCTTCGATTGTGTGGTCGATTTCGCCTTCATTTGGCACACGAGGTGAGTGGATATCGTAAACCCCAGGTCCCACTTCTGTTTGGAAGTTTTTCGCTTTGAGTTCGTCCAAGATTTCAAGGTTTGAACGACTAGCTTCAAAGGAAATAACGTCTGCATCCATGTTATCGATAGCTGGGATGATATCTGTAAATTCTGAGTAACACATGTGAGTGTGGATTTGTGTGTCTGGCGCTACTGTTGAGTGTACCAAGCGGAAGGCAGGAATTGCCCAGTCAAGGTAGTCTTCGTACCAGTCGCTACGACGGAGTGGCAATTTCTCACGAAGAGCAGCCTCATCGATTTGGATGATCTTCACACCAGCAGCTTCAAGGTCAAGTACTTCATCCTTGATGGCAAGGGCGATTTGAAGAGTAGAATCCTTGATAGAGATGTCTTCACGTGGGAATGACCAGTTGAGGATGGTAACAGGTCCAGTCAACATACCTTTAACAGGTTTGTTTGTACGGCTTTGTGCATAGCTAGACCATTTAACAGTGATAGGGTTGAGACGAGTGACATCACCCCAGATGATTGGTGGTTTCACTCCACGCATACCGTATGATTGTACCCAACCATTTTTAGAGAAGAGGTAACCTGACAAGTTTTGACCGAAGTACTCAACCATGTCATTACGCTCAAATTCACCGTGAACAAGGACATCAAAGTCAATATCTTCTTGCCATTTGATCCATTCATCGATCGTTTCAGCAAGGAAAGCATCGTACTCTTCTTGAGACAATTCATCTTTACGGTAAGCCAAACGTTTAGCACGAACTTCTTTAGTTTGAGGGAATGAACCGATAGTAGTTGTTGGAAGAGCTGGAAGTTTGAAAGCTTCTTCTTGGATGGCTTCACGTTCTGCAAAGGCTGGCAAACGAGTGTAGTCTGCATCCGTCAATCCAGCGATACGAGCACGAAGCTCCGCATTTTCACCAACACGCTCAGTCGCAAAGAGTTCTTTGTTAGCTGCAAGTGCTTCTTCACCTTGACCATTGCGGATAGCATCCAAATCACGAATCTCATCCAATTTTTCAACTGCAAAGGCAAAGTGGTTCAAGATTGCTGGCTCAAATTCTTCATTAGCAGTTGTAAATGGTACATGAAGAAGTGAGCATGAGCTTGTCAATACGATGTTTTCAGCTGGGATTTGCTCAAGAACAGCCAAGCTCTTTTCGTAGTTGTTACGCCAGATATTTTTACCATTGACAATACCTGCATAGAGAGTCTTGTCAGCTGGGAAGCCACCTTTAACGAGTTCAAGAGTTTTCTTACCTTCAACGAAGTCCAAACCGATAGCATCTACTGGCAAGTTTACAAGGTCAGCGTAAACGTCACGAACGTCACCGAAGTAAGTTTGAAGCAAGACTTCAAGACCTTTTTTGTCAGCCAAGAGTTTGTTGTAGAGGTTCAAGAAGAGAGCTTTTTCTTCAGCTGTCAAATCTTTGACAAGAGCAGCTTCATCCAATTGGATACGAGTCGCACCAAGTTCTGCCAATTTAGCAAAAACTTCTTGGTAAGCAGCCACTAAGCTATCTACGAAGTCTTCTGCTTTCACACCTTCTTCAAAGTCTGACAATTGAAGGAAAGTGAATGGACCTACAAGGACAGGACGAGTGTTCAATCCAAGTTCTTTGGCTTCTTGGAACTCATCAAAAATCTTGTGACCTGCAAGTTTAACTTGAGTATCTTTTTCAAATTTAGGAACGATGTAGTGGTAGTTAGTGTTGAACCATTTCTTCATTGGAAGGGCGCGAACGTCCCCTTTTTCTCCTTGGTAACCACGACCCAAAGCGAAGTAGCGCTCAAGGTCAGACAAGTCCAAGTTTTGAACTGAAGCAGGTACCACGTTGAAAAGGAAAGCTGCATCTAGGAAGTTGTCATAGTGAGAAAAGTCATTTGATGGAATTTCAGTGATTCCTTTTTCTTTGACGATGTTCCAGTGTTTAGCACGCAATTCTTTTGCTGCTGCCAAGAGTTCTTCTTCTGAGATTTCTTTTCTAAAGTATTTTTCAGTTGTAAATTTTAATTCGCGGAATTCGCCCAAACGAGGGAAACCGATGATTGTAGTTGACATGATGTGTCCTCCAAAATTTGTTGTTGAAACTATCTTAACAGAAAAGAAATCATCTGTATAATTGTAAAAAATTAGGCTTTGATATAGTTTGAAACTATATCTCTGTTTTAAACAAAAGAAAAAGACTTGAAACAAATGCCTCAAATCCTTTGTGTAGCTTGTTTTTTAACTATATTTCCGTTAGACTGGCCAAACGCGTTATTAGTAATTCTTATAAGTGACTATGACTTGTTATTAGAAAAGACTATAATACTCTTCGAAAATCAAATTCAAACCGCGTCAACGTCGCCTTGCCGTACTCAAGTACAGCCTGCGGCTAGTTTCCTAGTTTGCTCTTTGATTTTCATTGAGTATGAGTCTACTCTAATCAACTCTTTTCCTGTTCGAGGGGGACGACTGCTAGTGTCTTTCCTAAACTGGCTAAAACTTTCAAGACTGTATCCAACTGAGGACTTGTCTTGCCTGTTTCCATCCTAGCTATGACAGGCTGGCTTACTCCACTGAATTCTTCCAGCTTTTTCTGGCTGATTCCTTGGTCATGCCTAGCCTCAATCAGCTCACTCATGATAGCCACTCGCATATCACTTTCAAGAATTTCCTCCTTTGTAAAGAGTTGAGATCGGACATCCTTCCAGTTACTCCCAATAGCACTATTCTCCATCACTTAGCCCTCTTTCTTTTACGTCTATGTATAATGAGCGAATTATGATTCGATAGATTGACCAGCGGGTTTAAAGTTGGAACTAGCTTGTTTCTTAAGCGCTTTTCCTTTTCTAGGATAGAGCAGATCCTGTTTTGATAATCCTAATTTTCCATGATGAATCCAATAGTAAATGGTTGAAATTCCCACGTTAACGCCCTTAGCCATCACCATCATTTCAGGCGAAAATTTTTGGTTATGATAGTGGAGAATCTTTTCCTTTAGTTCCTTGGTCAAGCTTGATTTCTTGACCGAGCGCTTGCGATTATTTTCATAAAATTGTTGAGCGTAGTCGGCAGAGTAAAGCTCTTTACCCCCCTTTCCCAAGACATTTTCGGACTGTCCCACGCTTGATTTCAGTATGGATGTTTGAGGAGCTTTTCCAAATAGAGAGGCAATTTCTCTATTTGATTTTCCTTCTTTTTTCCATCGTTCGATTAAGCAACGACTATCGATTGTCAAATGTTTGCCTTTTGTAGTATAATTGTCTTGCATTTCTGTGCCTTTTAATCATTTCAATCTTAAATTGGACTTTTTTTACTTGGGTTGTACTTAATCTATGAGGAAGACAAGAAAAAGAATATCAATCAAGTAAAGTCACAAAATCACATTAGCTCCGAGCAACCATTGCAAATTGAGGTACTCATACAATGATTAAAACATTTCTTTCTGCCCTTTCTGTCATTCTCTTCGCTATCCCTATCATAGCTTATTCTTTTTTCCCATCTTCTAATCTTAATATTTGGCTATCTACCAGACCTATCTTGGCACAGATTTATGCCTTCCCCTTAGCTACTGCAACTATGGCTTCTATTTTAAGTTTCGTATTTTTTTCCCTATCTTTTTACAAGAAAAATAAACAAATACGGTTTTACTCTGGCATTTTGCTCTTATTATCGCTCATATTACTATTATTCGGAACAGATAAAACCCTTTCTTCCACATCAAATAAGACTAAAACCTTAAAATTAGTAACTTGGAACGTCGCTAATCAAATAGAAGCACAACATATTGAGCGAATTTTTAGCCATTTTGATGCTGATATGGCTATATTCCCTGAACTAGCTACCAATATCAGAGGTGAGCAAGAAAACCAGAGAATCAAACTATTGTTTCATCAAGTTGGACTTTCTATAGCCAACTATGATATTTTTACTTCTCCACCTACTGACAGTGGAATAGCTCCTGTGACTGTGATTGTCAAGAAAAGTTATGGTTTCTATACAGAAGCTAAAACTTTCCATACAACACGGTTCGGGACAATTGTATTACATTCGAGAAAACAAAATATACCAGATATCATTGCTTTGCATACTGCTCCTCCTCTGCCAGGTTTAATGGAAATCTGGAAGCAAGACTTAAACATCATTCATAATCAATTGGCTTCAAAATATCCAAAGGCTATTATTGCAGGTGATTTTAATGCAACTATGCGTCATGGAGCACTTGCAAAAATAAGCTCTCATAGGGACGCATTAAATGTACTACCACCTTTTGAAAGAGGAACTTGGAATAGCCAAAGTCCAAAACTTTTTAATGCAACGATAGATCATATCTTATTGCCTAAAAACCACTACTATGTTAGAGATTTAGACATTGTAAGTTTTCAAAACTCTGATCATAGATGTATTTTTACAGAAATCACATTTTAATTATTTTATACTCTTCGACAATCTCTTCAAACCACGTCAGCGTCGACTTACCTTAGACATATGGTTACTGACTTCGTCAGTCTTATCGTAACCGCCCAATAACGAAGTATATTGAAAAATCTCCAGACTAGAGAACTCACGGATAGTTCCTAATCTGGAGATTTCTTATTTGCACTTTTCTTGTACAACTTTAGTCCATGGTAAATAAGCCTCTAAAACCTCTTTGTTTACGAGAGTTTCCTCGTTTGGAAGACATTCTAGAAGATAGGATAGATATTTCTCGCTATTTAATTGATGACGTTTAGCTGTTTCCAACAAACTCATAATAATAGCTGTTGCTTTAGCTCCTTCAAAACTTTGAGAAAACAACCAATTTTTACGTCCCATAACCAATGATTTAATGGCGCGTTCAGCTAGATTATTGGAAAGGACCAGATGCCCGTCTTTCAAAATGGTCTTAAAGGTTTCTTCATACTTGAGACTGTATTCAATTGCCCTTCCTAGTTTTGAACCAGGTAAAACTGACTGACGCCGACACCAAGCAAAGAAGTCTTCCATTAGGGGTTGGAGCTCTTCTTGACGTTTCTGTAGTCGTTCATCAGCTGGCAAAACCTCCCAGTCTCTCTCCAAGGCAAATAACTGGTCACAATAAGCTAAACCTTTAGCTCCTAAGGATGACTTATCTGCTTGCTTGGGGGTGGATTCAAAAAACTTCCTTCTCACATGCGCCCAACATCCAACAAGTTCAGCTTCTTCCAGTTGACGATAAGCAGACCACATGTCACAATGCACATATCCAGAATAATCTCCTAGGAATTCTTGTACTACTGAACCACTTCGACGCTGATCATGGTGGTACAGCGTGATTGCTTGCTTCTCAGCTTTCCCAGACAAAAAAGTCCAATAGTAGGTCAGATGGCTATCACTCTCTAGCACTCTATAAGAAGTTTCATCCGCATGAAGTAAGGGCTGAGTCAATAGTTTCTCTCGCAAGAGGTTATAGAGGGGCTCCAAATAGTATTGACTCGCCTTGATATGCCAATTAGAGATTTCCTTACGTGTGATTGGTAAACCCATCCTAGCCCAATCTTCTTCTTGGCGATAATTGGGGACCTTCAGATTGAACTTCTGATGGATGGTGTGAGCGATTATAGAAGCTGAGCCAAGGCTATGCGCCAAAGGGGCTTTAGGAATAGGAGCTTTCACAATTTTATCACTCGGATTTTTCTCACTGCATGCTTGGCATTTGTAAGAGTGTTGGATATGATCTATGCGTTTTAATTGCGCAGGAATAAAGACTAATTCTTGGCCTTAAAGACTCGCTCCAATCTCTTTTAGCTCTCCCTGACAGTCAGGGCAAATGCAATCCTCTAAGCGATGATGGAGTTCTTCTGAATCGAATTGGGCAAGAAGAGCTTGACGTTTCCCTTTAGCTTTCTTACGTTTATAGGTGATTTCTTCTCTTTCAACTGGGAACATCTCCATCTTCATCAGATGAAACTTCCTCCTCAAAAAGGCTGACTTGTCCAGATGGACAAACACTTTTCTCAGAGGATTTTCCATAGAGCTTTTGCGTTAGATAAGCCACTTGTTCACGCAGAAGGGCAAGTTCATTGGTGAGACTATCAATTGTAGCACTCTGTTGTTGAATGATTTTTAATAAGTCTTTCATCATCTTCCCTCTCTGTTTTCTAACTTTATTATACTAAAAAGAAAGTCCTCATTTCAATAGAAATCACGACTTTCTGATGAATTTATTTTTGGAGTGATAGAAAAGCCCTTCATCAGCCAGTCTACTTGTTCAGGTGTGAGAGCTTTGACATCCTTTTCTGTACTTGGCCAAGTCAACTTACCGTTCTCAAAGCGTTTATATAGTAGCCAAAATCCTTGACCATCCCAGTAAAGAGCTTTAAAGCGGTCTTTACGTCCACCACAAAAGAGAAAGACTTGACCTGAGAAAGGATCCAATTCAAAGTGGGTTTTAATGAGATAAGCCAGTGAATCAATGCCTTGTCTCATATCCGTTTTCCCACATACGAGATAGACCTGCCCTAGACTAGATAGATGAATTGTCATAGAGCAACACCTTATCCAAAAGCTGCTCTATCATTTCGAGATTGAGAGATTGAAAAAAACTTACTTCAAGCTTGCCAATACGAATTTTAAGCAGAATATCATTTCTCTTTTTAGAATCAAAACGACGAGATTGTGGAATCTCTACAGGAACAATAGGTTGTGGCATTAAAATATCCTCCAATAGTTTTACTTTACTAATAGTATACAGGAGGTCTTCCATGAATGATAGATACCTTGTTATGACGCGCTTACACTGTTTTGAGCTGACTTCGTCNNCGGCTAGCTTCCTAGTTTGCTTTTTGATTTTCATTGAGTATTATATAAAATCACCCCTCTAGTGTTCATAAACTAGAGGGGGAATTTGTATCATACTATCGTTTAACGCACTTCTGCGTTCACTTTTTCTTCAAGTGATGCTTGGATTTTTTCCATGTAGCGTGCGACTTCTTCGTCCGTTAAGCTGTCTTCTGGATTTTGGAAAGTCAAGCTATAAGCCATTGACTTCATACCAAGTCCCAATTTTTCGCCTGAGAAGACGTCAAAGAGTTTGATATCTGTCAAACGTTTCACACCGGCAGCTTGGATAGCATCTACAACTTCTTGGTGAGTCACTTCTGCCTTGAGAAGGAGGGCAACGTCACGGCTAACTGCTGGGAATTTAGTGATTTCCACAAATGGAGCAGCAGGTTGAAGAGCAGCCTCGATGGCTGAAAGGTTGAGCTCAGCTACATACGTTTCTGGAATATCGTAAGCCTTAGCAGTGACTGGATGCACTTGGCCAAGGAAACCAAGAACTTGGTCACCGAGTGAAATGACTGCTGTACGACCTGGATGAAGGCTAGCGATTTCAGATGTTGCTGTATAGGTCACTTCTAGTCCCAAACGAGCAAATAGCGCTTCTAGGATTCCCTTAGCATAGAAGAAATCAACTGGAACTGCTGCTGTTTGGAAATCTTTTTCAGCAACCAAGCCTGTCAAGGCAAAGGCAAAGCTGTTGATTTCATTTGGAAGTTCTTCTTTTGGATTACCTGTTTGTTCAAAGACTTTTCCAATCTCGTAAAGGGCCAAGTTTTTGTTCTTACGAGCTACGTTATAAGCCACCGTATCAAGGATACCAGAAATCATATTTTGACGGAGGACAGAACGGTCCACTGTCATTGGCCACATGAGTTCAGTAAGGTTACTTGGTTGAGCCGTAAACTCAACTGCTTTTTCAGGAGTTGTTAGAGCATAGGTGATGATTTCTGTCAAACCTGCTCCTTCAGCAATCGTACGAACTTGGCGACGGAGTTTTTGTGTGGCAGTCAATTCACCAGCTGTACCATCGTCTTTTGGAAGGCTGGTTGGCAAGCGGTCATATCCATAGATACGAGCGATTTCTTCAAAGAGGTCCGCTTCGATGGTGATATCCCAACGGCGACGTGGGACGCTGACTGTAAAGCTGTCTGCATTTCCAGAAAGACCAAAGCCAAGACGACGGAAGACGTCTTCTACATCAGCATAAGAAAGCTCAGTTCCAAGGACACGGTTAACGTCTGCAAGAGTTGAAGAAACTTCCACATCAGAGATATCAAGTTCACCCGCTGAAACGATGCCCTTACGAACCGTCGCACCTGAAAGTTCTGCCATCATGCTAGCTGCCGCATCAAGGGCTTCGTTAACAGTTGCCACATTGATACCTTTTTCAAAGCGAGAAGATGACTCAGAACGAAGATTGAGACGTCCGCTAGTCTTGCGGATTGATTTTCCGTTGAAGACTGCAGCTTCAAGGACGACACGACTAGATTTCTCAGAGATTTCTGTTGCTTGACCGCCCATGACACCTGCAAGGGCTACTGGCTTGTCTGCGACAGTGATAACTAAGTCATTCATGTCCAAGTCACGTTCTTCACCATCTAAAGTCACCAATTTTTCACCAGCACGCGCTTCACGCACACGGATGTCTGTCCCTTCAAAGGTATCCAAGTCAAAGGCGTGCATAGGTTGACCAAAGTAGAGAAGGATATAGTTGGTCACGTCCACTACGTTATTGATTGGACGGATACCTTCGTTCATGAGAAGGTTTTGCAACCATTGTGGACTTGGTGCGATAGTCACATTGTCCAAGATACGAGCGGCATAGTAAGGCGCCTTGTCTGTCTCAATGCCCACAGAAAGAGCATCTGCTGCAGCTTGGTCAGTTTCTGAAAGAGTAAATTCTTTAAAGTTGACTGCCTTGTCATAGATGGCCGCAACCTCGTGAGCCACCCCACGCATAGAAAGAGCGTCCGCACGGTTAGGTGTAATTGAAAGTTCGATGATTTCATCATCCAAGTCTAGATATGAGAAGACTTCCTCACCTGGAACGGCATTTTCTGACAAGATTTGGATGCCATCTGCGAATTCCTTAGGCACAACTGAGTCAGAAATTCCCAATTCGCCAAGCGAACAGATCATTCCAAGTGACTCTAAACCACGGATTTTTCCTTTTTTGATTTTGTAGTTGTCAGCGATGCGAGCTCCCGGAAGAGCCACCATAACCTTGATACCAGCACGCACATTTGGGGCACCACAGACGATTTGACGGGCTTCTTCTTCGCCAACGTTAACCTGACAAACATGGAGGTGAGTTTCTGGCACATCTTCACAAGACAAGACCTCACCGACGACAATTTTCGAGAGACCAGCAGCCGGTGATTCGACACCTTCTACCTCGATCCCTGTAGTTGACATTTTTTCAGCCAACTCTTGTGATGGCACATCAATGTCCACCAATTCTTTTAACCATTTATAAGATACAAGCATAATTTAGTTCTCCAGAATGACAGTTGCCACTCTAGTTCTTTTCCTTTCCTATCATTTCAATAGAAGAATCATCTTCTTACCTTAATTTCTTTTTCAGTAACCAATCTGTATCTACTTTTTGACCAACCATAAAATGATGTTGGCTAAATTTTTCAAAACCATATCGATTATAAAACGCTTGAGCTTTTGTATTATGCTCCCAAACACCTAACCAAGCCCAGGAAAAACTATTTTTGGTAGCAAGTTCAAGAGCAAATTCAAACAGTTGCTTACCGAATCCAAATCCTTGGAATTTTTGTAGCACATAGAGGCGTTGAATTTCAAAAGCATCCTCTAATTCTCTCTCACTCTGAGCACTTCCCCAGTTGACTTTGAGAAAACCAGCTATCTCCTCTTCATGCATAATGAAATAGGTTTCAGATTCTGGATTTTCCAACTCAGTTGACAAAACTCTCAAACTATAAGCATCTTCAAAGTATTCCTGTAACTGCTCTTCCGTATTATCATGAGCAAATGTTTCACGAAAGGTTTGTTTGGCAATTTTAGCCAACACCTCAACATCTGCCATTTCTACTTTTCTAATCATTATTTAAACTGCTCTGAGAAGCGAACATCTCCTTGGTAGAAGCCACGAATATCGTTGATTCCGTAACGGAGCATAGCTACACGCTCTTGTCCAAGACCAAAGGCAAATCCAGAGTAAACAGTCGCATCGATACCACTCATTTCAAGGACACGTGGGTGAACCATACCGGCCCCCATAATTTCGATCCAACCAGTTTTCTTACATACGTTACAGCCTTCTCCACCACACTTGAAGCAAGAAACATCCACCTCAACAGATGGCTCTGTGAATGGGAAGTAGGATGGACGCAAACGAATTTGACGCTCTTCACCAAACATTTTTTGGACAATCAACTGAAGGGTTCCTTGAAGATCAGCCATAGAGATATTTTTCCCAACAACCAAGCCTTCAATTTGGTGGAACTGGTGACTGTGGGTCGCATCGTCCGTATCACGACGGAAGACACGCCCTGGCGAGATCATCTTCAAAGGACCTTTTGAAAAATCATGGGCATCCATAGCACGCGCTTGAACTGGAGACGTGTGAGTACGGAGTAAGATTTCTTCTGTGATATAGAATGTGTCCTGCATATCACGGGCTGGGTGGTCTTTGGGAAGGTTCATACGTTCAAAGTTATAGTAGTCTTGCTCCACTTCAAAACCATCCACGACTTGGTAACCCATCCCAATGAAAATATCTTCGATTTCCTCACTGGTTTGTGTCAAAACATGACGGTGACCAGTCGCAACTGGACGACCTGGAAGTGTCACATCGATACTCTCGCTAGCCAGTTGAGCCGCGACTTTCTTTTCTTCCAATAGTTTAGCTGTTTCTTCAAAAGCTGCTGTCAAGACATCACGAGCTTCATTGACGTGTTTCCCAATGATTGGACGCATCTCAGCAGAAACATCTTTCATCCCTTTGAGGATTTCAGTAAGCGAACCCTTTTTACCAAGGACAGAGACACGCAAATCTTGCATCTCTTTTTCATTTTCAGCAGTAATCTGCTTCAAGCTAGCCAGCGTTTCTTCACGAAGTGCTTTTAATTGTTCTTCAATAGTTGACATAATTCCTCCATCAGTCGCTCGTAGATAAAAAGAAAACCACATGCCAAAAACTCCACTCGGAGCGTTGACACGCGGTACCATCCGTTTTCATCTGACAAGTCAGACCTTCATTTCTAAATCCATGCGCAAGTGAATTCACCCAGCTTTCATATAGAGAGCTTGCAGTCACGGCTCTCCTCCCTGATATACTTCCCTTGAGTTACTAGTTTTGCAGATTCCTATTCAATTACTACATAGTTTATCAGATTTTTACCATTCTTGCAAGACCTATCTCACTTCTGCTTGTTAGATGTGATTCGAATGTGATAATGGCAACAGTCTCACTAAAGAAATGAAAATCATACATAGAAATTTTTAAAAATTTTCTCTATCGTAAACCTGCCACTAGTTCAGAAACTATACTAGCTGATTCCAAACGTAGTATGGTCATTTCATCTACCTTCCCTAATAATGGCATTGCGCCATACCAAACAATGGTCTTGTTTACCAAAAGAATGGGCGTGACTATTTTTGATTGAGTAAAAGATACTTTAATTTTCTGGCTCTTCATCTGGTCTATCCATGTTTTATTTGCAACCGTCTCTGGTATACATATCTCAATTTGACTAAGCCTAAATTCTTTTAGAAAATTCATCAGTTTTGTCTGGTGCACATAAGGTAAAATAAGCAGACATTCCTGTCTTTCCCCTGCTAATACTCAATGAAAATCAAAGAGCAAACTAGGAAGCTANNGCTGACGTGGTTTGAATTTGATTTTCGAAGAGTATAAGTCCTCTCTCAGCACATTCTCATATCTACTATCAACATAAACGAATGGTTTCTCCTCACCCTCGATGACACGATAATCCATTTTTCGATAAGCTACTTGTCGTTTCTGAAACATCTTTTCTAAATAAGGAACATGAATATCCACATAATCGAAAATACGCACCAAAGACTTATCCTTGTAGTTTCGATGAATCCGACCTGCATACTGAATCAAATTATTTTTCCAAGAAAAGGGCGCTGCCAAGATAAGCGTGTCTAGCTGAGGCAAGTCAAAACCTTCGCCAATGTATTTTCCAGTAGACAACAAAACAAACCCTTTATCTAGCTGTTCTAATGTCTTCAATAAACTTGTTCTCTCTTGGACTTTGGTTTTTCCGCTAATAATGTAACAGTCATCAACCTCTTTCTCTTTCAATAACTTTTCAAAGACATCTATCTGTTGAATTCGATTGACTAGAACCAAGATATTCCGCCCTTCTGCCACTTGGTCTAGAATATCCTTGAGAATCATCTGATTCCTCACTGAGTCTGTCGCAATCCAATCACTAAGCTGTATAAAATTACTTGCTTTGGTCTTTTCAATCTCCAAATGACCAAAAGAAGTGAATCTTAATTGCAATTGCCGTTTAAAATCCGTTTCCCTCTTATCAGCAGTATGGAGTATCTCACCAATTCTCTGAAAAACAATAGGTTCATGACCATTCTTACGTTCAGGCGTAGCCGTCAAACCGTAAAGATACTTCCCTCTAAACTGTGCCACAACTTTTTCAAACATCAAAGCAGAGACATGATGACACTCATCCACAATCATCATCTCATACTTATCCAAAAGACTTTGACTATTTTCCAACTTAAATAGAGATTGGATCATAACGACATCAACCAGTCCACTCAGCCATTTCTTAGTCCCACCGTACTGCCCAACATAGCCTATTACCTTTTCACGACCTGATGCCGTATAACGGGTAGCTTCTTCCTCTTCGAAAGTCAAAAAATGGTTTAAACGATCCAGCCATTGGTCTAAGAGTTGCTTATTATGAACTAGGATAATTGTTTTGGCCTTCCTTTCAGAGATGAGAGCAGCACCTAAAACGGTCTTCCCAAAACCAGTCTCCGCATGGAGTAAGCCATTTTCTTTGGAAATCATATCTGACAGGGCTAACTCTTGCTCAAAAGTGAGTTCTCCCTTAAATTCCACTCTAATAGACCTTTGTACCTTTCTCCTATCTTCCACAGATACCTGCTTAAATTTATCTTGCAATGGATACAGCAAGCCTCTTGGCAGCCATAAATAATGATAAGATTCTCCAAATAAATACATTCGCTCAGGAATTTGATAGGTTGGCTGTCGCATAGCCTGCTTTAAATAAAATTCGGGATTAGAAAATGAAGCCATATTTTTCAAGAAAAACAGTGTCTTGGGTGTCACAGACGATTTTTCAAGTTGGATCATATTGGATAAGACGACCTTCAACTCCTTATCCAATTCTTGCTTGCCTAACTCCTCTTGGATTAACAATGCCACTTTAGCAGTTGAAACCCTCTGAATTTCTTGTAGATACCTCCATTGGTCTTCATAAGGCTGAAACTGTTCATCCACAAAGACCGTTCTCCCTTGATGGTAAGCTTCTCCTTGAAAAGGCAAGGCAATCAAATTTCCAAATCCCCCCTTAGGAAGGACATCCTGATTTGGAAACATGCGATCAAAAGAATCAAAGGACAGTTGCATACTTTCCTGCATTGCCAGTTCTAACAGTTTCTTTCCAAACAAGCGAGCCTCTCGACTCGGAATCGCTTCCTCAAAGAAGAACCAAATATGGAGTCCGTGACCCGAACGAGAAATCTCTAAATGGGCTTCCATCTGGCGTTCCCTGGCTATTCTTCGAATGGTTAAACCAGCTTCTTTCCAATCTCCTTCATCAAAATCCAGTACCAAAAAATAACAGCTATCATCTAAGTGCATAGGAAAGATACCGATAGCTGTCTCCCCACGAAAATGAGATTTCAAAACGGAGTCCGTTAATGTCTGGAAACTCCGTTTTTCAGGCGGCAACTGCTTCCAACCATAATCATAGGATGGAAAATACTGAATTTTCCCTTGATCATTGATAAAACTCTTAGCATAAACATCATAACGGCCAGCAAACACGGAGGTAAACAATTGTAATTTTTCTTGCGTCGTCAAGCGACTACGTTGAAGTTGGAACATCTCCTCGAACTGAGAGCGTTCCATAACAAACTGACTCTTGTCTTTAAGACGTTTACACAAGAAAAACTCACTATCCCCATTAAAAGAAGAAAAGACATCAAGTACTTCTACCACAATTCCATCCAAAGACACAAAAACAGCCATAAGAGTCACCTCCTTGATTCCTATAGGCTGATTATAACAAGAATAGCTGAAATTGTACACGAAAATAAAATCCGAATAGCACTGAAAGTACGAGATAAATAGAGTTTAAACGAGCAATCTATAAAATTAAAAAAACACATATTATCAAGCGACCTAAATCTTTGATGATATGCGTTTTCTTGTAGGAATATTTACTTCATTTTTTTCCTAAAATTCAATGTTTACTCAGTATTAGGATTTTTAAAGATCGAGTTCTAGATACATCTTTTCTGATGACAGATCATTTTGACCACCGAGCAAGAGATTTTCAAAAAAAGCTGTTAAAAACTCAGGACGTCGCTGTAAAATCTTTGCATTATCTAATACCAAGGCATCACGAAAATACTTGGCATGTTGCTGAAATGGTGTATTATCAATATCAAAACCAAACTCACGAAGATACTGAATCAAAAAAACCGTTACTGTCCGGGTGTTTCCTTCACGAAATGGATGAATCTGCCAGATTCCTGAAATAAAATGTTGGATTTTTTTAATCACATCCGCCTGAGTTAGTGTCGCATATGCAACTTGTTTTTCCTGATTAAAATCATAATCCAAGGTCATTTGAATCATAGAGTAATCAGAGTACACAACACTTTCACCACTCAAAACAGGTTCATTCTTTGTGATATTGGTCTGACGAAATTGCCCCACTGGAATAGAGGACTCAAATATATCTTGAAACAACTCCTTATGAATAGCAAGTAAGGTCGCAGGACTAAAGCTAAAGCCTCTTCGAGATAATAGTTCCACGATACGAAGAGAAACCAAGTCTGCCTCCTCCGTACTTGCATCAATGGTATGATGATAAACCGTTGCATCCTCATAAACCTGCTCATAAGTCAGTTCTCCCCGAGACTGTTTCTCAGCCAAAGATTCCATATACGCTGATGGCACTAGATTATCAACTTTCTGCAGACCAAAACCAATCTGCCATAAGTCACGCTTAGCTTCATAAGACAAGTTTGGGTGGTCAATGTTGTAAGTTGGTTGCATAGAAAGTTCCTTTCAATTGTTTTTCTTCAGCGACTGAATAATATGATTATCAAGATATATCTGAATAAATGGGCCAGTAAGTCTGACGCGCAGACTTATCGAAGTCATTGGCATACACCACTCTGAACTCATTGGTCTGTTCAAATCCCAACTCAATTCTCCCAACACCTGAGAAGAATGCAGCAATCTTATACTTCTCAGGTCGGTTCGAACTTAGAGGTTTTGTTGTGTAGTGAGTTGCTTTCTAAAATGTTAGTTATATTAGTAGTATTTTGATAATTGTAAATAATTGTATTTTATCTTTTTATTGGATATTAAAATATCTTTTTGGCCCTATGTTTTTACTTACTCCTATGGATTTATCAACAATTTCCTTTTATACAATTAGGTACTTTCATCATCAATGTGTGTTATTGATTATTCTTTTTGGTTTTGCTCTTATCAATGCTTTCACTTGTTCTGATAGATGTATCAATGATTTTCTCTCTTCGTTAATTTCCTCTTCTACAATTTGTATACTTTTATCATCAAGGTTTGATATTACATAGCCTTTTACATCATTAAATTCTTCTTTAGAATGAGCTAATGAATTGCGTTTATCTATCATTTGCATCCAATCATTTAATAATGATGTATTGTGGGTTATATCACGTTTACTAAGATGATTATTTTTAAAATCTCTATAGAGAGATTTATAATTTCTAGAATCTGTTAAGTCAACATTTAATATTTTTTTTAACTCATATTCTATCTCAGCATTTTCACTCATATACTCTCCTCTAAGAGCATTTAGTTCATCCCACTTTGATAAACTAATTTCAATGGCTTTCTGAAATTCATGTTCAATTACTTCATCGCTGGGAGAGGATAAATTGATAATCATAGTATTATTTAATAATCCTAGATTATCTTCCTCGTTAATTTTTGTTATTACTGTCTCCTTTATCTCATCATAATTTTTTGAATAAAGAATAAAAAATTGCTTATATTTTTCTCGACTTCTTACATCGTTTAAAAATTCAATACCATTATCAATACCATTCTCATATTCTTCTCCTAAATTAAAATCGGATATAAAGAAATCGATTCTTTTAGAAGTATCATCCAAAATTTTTCTGGCATCTCCAATACTTTCACATAAATAACAATTATCTCCTAATAATTGATAACCTTTATCTTCTATAGCTTTTTTTACTATTTTTAAATAATCGTGAAAAGCATCTTCCATCTCATCTTCTAACCAAATAATACTAATATCTCTACGCATTTTCTAATTATCACCTAATTCAATTATAAAGCTTGTTTCTTCTGTATTTGAAACCACTTTAATTTCCCATTTAAATTTTTTACAAGTTTGTTTAATTATATACATCCCAACTCCTGTCCCATTCTCTTTAGTAGTAAATCCTAATCTAAAAATATCGTCCTTATTGACTATTTCAGAAGATAATGGCTTGTTAGAAGATATAACTAATTTATTTTCTTCATCAATAAATTTAAATATAATTTTATCTGCTAGTTGATCCATAGCATTTATAATAAAATTATCTAGTATCATACCTAAATCAAAAATATGTACTCTGGAAGTATGAGGATTATTTGAAAAATCAATTATAATCTCTAAATTTTTATAAGACAGACTGTTTAAATAACTCTTTATATAACTTTTGACATTAATGTATTTCCTTCCTTTTACTTCAGAAGTATTTAATTTTAGCACTTGATTTTTTATTGTAAATAATTTTCCAGAAGATTTTTTTAGACTAACAACATACTCGCTCACTCGTTCAAAATCATCTGTCGATTTAAAATCTGCAACAATTTTTTTATTTACTGAATCTATGTTTTTATACACTCCAGTTAATTCATGAGCCAACAAATTTTGTTGCGCAGAATTATTGCTTCCAATTAAAACATCCTTTCTTTTACTTTCCTCCTCTGCTACGTCTCTAGCTATTTCTGCTTCTTTCTGTTTTGTCTCTGCCAATTTTCTAGCTAACTCAGCCTCCTGACATTGCTGTTCTGCAATTTTTTTATTTTCTTCTGCTTGCTTTCTTTTTTCCTCTGCAAGTTGTTCTTTTCTTTCTATTTTCTCCTTCTCTTCTTGTCGAATCTTTTCAACTTCCTTACGCACTACAGTACCAATATTAACACGCTCAATTATCAACTTATTGATAATTGGTTTTAGCAACTCAATCAATAAAGTTATTCTTTCATCATTTCCTGATAATCCTTCACGATTTGAAGTTGAAATATCTTCCAAACAATCATTGTCTAAAATATCAAATGAGATTTCCCCTTCAATATAGTTACTGAAGGCTTGTGTGTTATTTAACTGTGGCATAAAATTTGATACTGCTAATTTATCTCTGACATAAAGTCTTAGCTGATTAGCCTTGTAAACATCATTCCTTATAAATCTATTAGTGGGATCATCTTTTGTATTTTCGGATGCTTCCGTCATATTAATTGTACTATGAATTCCTATCCAACCAGTCAATTCATAATCAAACTCTTTGGTTATTCCATGTATAGTTAAAAAATTTCTCTTTCCTTTCAAATTTATTTTAGTAACGTCTGATGGACTTAATTTCTTTACCTGACGTAACTTATTGGATACTTCCTTTAAATCTGCGTTTATTTTCACTGAGTCATTTAACAATTCGTTTTCAACGATACCATCAGAAGTTTGAAAAAAAGCATACAAATTTTTAAATCCAATTATTTTAGAAACTTTTGAAAATTCTATCTTCTGTTTTGATTTAGTCTTGTAAGCCACTTCGATAACTGCACCAATATTGTTTAACAAATAATAGTTAGCTAAAGTCATCTTCAAAGAATCCAACTTTCCCTCTGCAAATCCAGTCAAATCAACTCCAACTGATTTTATTAAAGTTCCTGATTCGAATGAATCCCAAACACTTTTATTTTCAATAGACACATCATTAATATCAACACGAATTAATTCAGGAATATCACTATCAGATGCGTTTGTGGAGTCTAGCATCCACGCTGTTTCAATTCCTCCTTTTTTAGAAACTATATAATATTTTTTTGACAAAAATAACGTTGCTAATTTTCCTATACCTTTTCTTCCCTTTGTCTTCTCAGATGACTCTTCTTTCGATAAGCGTCTGTTTCTCCCAATCAATGCGTATTTAGTAGATAAATCAACATAGCTCATTCCACTACCATTATCTAAAATTTCTAAGGTTGATTTCGATTTATCAATAGATTCTATATAGAGCTTAACATTTGTTGCACCAGCATCTAAACCATTAGCTATTAATTCAGATATTGCACTCCAGTTATTACTATACATTTGCTTTCCTAACAAGTTTAAAGCAAAATAAGAGAAGTTAAATGGGATACTGTTAGTTTCTATCATAATTAAACGCCTTTATAATTTATTTTCCTCGAAAAATTTCTTTATTCTATTAGCTAAATGAATACTTAAAATTGGAGGAACAGCATTACCAATCTGGGTATTAATTGCTTGTAGACCTCCGACAAACTTATAATTATCTGGAAAAGACTGTATTCTTGCACCTTCCCTTGCAGTCAAAGCTCTATTTTGACTAGGATGAATGCACCGTAAGGAGGATGGAGTTGATAAATTATTTGTTATGGTCGTTGAAGGTCTATCCCACCACAATCTACCGTAAGTATTACTATATCCTGAGGTTAAATAAAGTGCTCTATCTAACAATCCATCTTCTACCATTCTATTTATATCATTCTTACCTTGTCCTTCCTTAAGTGCAGCCATAATTTTCTGCAATCTTTGTCCATGATTACGACTTACATGATTAAATAATTGATCTTGATTACCTCTCATTAAAATTTGATAATCTGTTTGCGGATCTTCCACATATTGGTCCGCTCTGTCATTATTTCCTAAACTAGGTAAATCTCCAATAGCATCTCTTAAATTGAAGGGATTTTCAGAAGTACACTTTTCTGGAAAATTCCATTCAAACTCAATATTTAAATCATTTCTTACACCAATTAAAAAGACGCGTTCTCTATTTTGTGGAACACCATAATCCTTAGCATTAAGTAATTCTGTATAAACGTTATATCCATGAACATTTCCAAAGCTAGATAAATCTTTAAAACTTTCTTTTACATTTCGAATAATTGGGCCATTTTGCTCGTTTTTCATGGTTAGCAAACCATAAACATTTTCAAATACAAACATTTTAGGTTGGATAAATGAAAGTATCCTTCTATATTCACGATACATTTTTGCTCTCTTATCATACTGTCTCTTGCCAACCGTACTAAAGGACTGACAAGGTGGGCCACCAATAACTAAATCAACTCTTTTTGAACTGATTCCTTTGGATTTTAAAAAATGTTCGTCTATATTAGCAATATCTTCCTCAATCATAGTAACTCTAGGATAATTTTGTCTGAAAGCTTCTGCTGCGTCATGATTGAATTCATTTGCAAATCTAATGTTAAAGTCATTTCGGGAAACAAATTTATTATTTTTAATTGTATTCTGAAAGCCAAAAGTCAATCCTCCAGCACCAGAAAATAAATCTACAACTTCTATCATTTCTTACCCTTTTCAAAAAATATTCTCAGTTTCCATTATACCAAAAAACACGGCTCATCACCGTGTTTCTGTGTTTATTTAACGAGTTTCTTCATCTCATCAATACGTGCGACGGTCGCGTCGTATTTCGCTTGGTAGTCAGCTTGTTTGTCGCGTTCTTTTTGGACGACTTCTGGTTTGGCGTTGGCTACGAAGCGTTCGTTAGAGAGCTTCTTACCAACCATATCCAGTTCTTTTTGCCATTTAGCCAGTTCCTTATCGAGACGAGCCAGCTCTTCTTCGACATTGAGAAGATCAGCCAGTGGCAAGTAGATTTCTGCTCCTGTGATGACGCTTGACATAGCTAGTTCAGGCGCAGGAATATTTGAGGCGATCTCCAAGTGTTCTGGATTTGTGAAGCGTTTGATGTAGTTGACATTGCTGTTAAAGAAGGCTTCCAAGTCACTATCGCTGGTCTTAACAAGGATTGTGATTGGCTTGCTTGGAGCTACATTTACCTCCGCACGCGCATTACGAACGGCACGGATCAAGTCTTTGAGGCTTTCGACACCAGTGTGGGCAACAAGGTCTTCAAAGGCTGGGTTAACAGTTGGGTATTCTGCTGTAACGATAGAGCCTTCTGAGATTTGTCCAAAGATTTCCTCTGTCACGAATGGCATGATTGGGTGAAGAAGACGAAGGATCTTGTCCAAAGTATAAAGGAGAACAGAACGTGTGATGACTTTCTCTTCTTCGTTATCGCTATAAAGGACTTCCTTAGTCAACTCAACGTACCAGTCCGCAAACTCGTCCCAGATGAAGTTGTAGAGGATGTGTCCAGCAACACCAAATTCAAACTTGTCAAAGTTTTCAGTGACTTTGCCGATCGTTTCATTGAGGTTGTGGAGAATCCAGCGGTCTGTGACATTTCCAGCTTCCTTGTTAACCACTTTTTCCACATTAGCCGTTGCTTGCTCAAGGGTCAAGCCTTCATTGTTCATGAGGATGTAGCGAGAGATGTTCCAAATTTTGTTAATGAAGTTCCATGAAGCATCCATTTTCTCGTAAGAGAAGCGCACGTCTTGCCCTGGTGCAGAACCGTTTGAAAGGAACCAACGAAGGGCATCGGCACCGTATTTCTCGATAACATCCATTGGGTCAATCCCGTTACCGAGAGATTTAGACATCTTGCGTCCTTGCTCATCACGAATGAGACCGTGGATAAGGACGTTTTGGAATGGCTGACGACCAGTAAATTCCAAGGATTGGAAGATCATACGAGACACCCAGAAGAAGATGATGTCGTAACCTGTAACCAAGGTTGAAGTCGGGAAGTAGCGTTTGAAGTCTGCTGAGTCGACATCAGGCCAGCCCATAGTTGAGAACGGCCAAAGAGCAGAACTGAACCAAGTATCCAAAACGTCTTCGTCCTGAGTCCATCCGTCGCCTTCTGGAGCTTCCTCGCCGACATACATTTCACCCTCGGCATTGTACCAAGCAGGGATTTGGTGCCCCCACCAGAGCTGACGAGAGATAACCCAGTCGTGGACATTTTCCATCCATTGGAGGAAGGTATCGTTGAAACGAGGTGGGTAGAATTCAACTTTGTCCTCTGTGTCTTGGTTGGCAATAGCATTTTTCGCCAATTGGTCCATCTTAACGAACCATTGTGTAGACAAGCGTGGCTCAACCACTACACCAGTACGCTCTGAGTGACCAACACTGTGGACACGTTTTTCGATTTTAACAAGGGCACCGATTTCTTCCAGCTTAGCAACGACTGCCTTACGAGCTTCGAAACGGTCCATGCCTGCAAATTCGAAAGCCAAATCGTTCATGGTTCCGTCGTCGTTCATGACGTTGACTTGTGGTAAGTTATGGCGTTGACCAACCAAGAAGTCATTTGGATCGTGGGCAGGGGTGATTTTCACAACACCTGTACCAAACTCAGGGTCTGCGTGTTCGTCGGCAACGATTGGGATGAGTTTATTAGCGATTGGAAGGATGACATTTTTTCCGATCAAGTCCTTGTAGCGTGGGTCTTCTGGATTGACCGCAACGGCAACGTCCCCAAACATAGTCTCAGGACGAGTTGTGGCAACTTCAAGGGCGCGTGAACCGTCTTCCAGCATGTAGTTCATGTGGTAGAAAGCACCTTCAACGTCCTTGTGGATCACCTCGATATCAGAAAGAGCTGTGCGAGCTGCTGGATCCCAGTTGATGATAAACTCACCACGGTAGATCCAGCCTTTCTTGTAAAGGTCCACGAATACTTTGCGAACCGCTTTTGACAAACCTTCATCAAGAGTGAAACGCTCACGAGAGTAGTCTACTGAGAGCCCCATCTTGCCCCATTGTTCCTTGATAGTAGTGGCATATTCGTCTTTCCATTCCCAGACCTTCGTCAAGAAAGATTCACGACCTAGGTCATAACGTGTAATGCCCTCTCCACGCAAGCGCTCCTCAACCTTAGCCTGAGTGGCAATCCCAGCGTGGTCCATCCCCGGAAGCCAAAGCGTATCAAAGCCTTGCATGCGTTTTTGACGGATGATGATATCTTGCAAAGTCGTATCCCAAGCGTGACCAAGGTGAAGTTTACCTGTAACGTTTGGTGGTGGAATCACGATCGAATAAGGCTTAGCCTTTTGATCGCCTGAAGGCTTGAAAACATCAGCGTCAAGCCATTTTTGGTAACGACCAGCCTCAACCTCGGCTGGATTGTATTTAGGTGAAAGTTCTTTAGACATGTGTTTGTCCTTTCTAGTTAGTAACAAGATTGTAAAATTCTTCTAATAATTTATCGCGGCGTTCTGTTATATTTTTTTCTTCAAAATTTTCTATGTTATCTCGTATATCTTTAATAAGATTTACATTAGAATTCTCGTACATACTTTTCTTATCAGTAGAATTGGTGTGTTCAGTATTCTCTAGTAGAACAAGATTTCCTAAATCATAAACAATGTCACCAAGTTCATTTTGATTTTCTCTATCAACAATGTGCTCAATTGATAAATCATACACATATTTCAAAGCTTTATTTGCAGTGTTTTTACCATCTAACCTAATTCTCTCAGTTTCAAGAGAAACTAGAATATATTTCGCTAAATCTCTCGCTTTTAAATCTTTTGCTCCTTTTATTTTATTACCTTTGTCAAAAACTTTTTTACTTTTCTTTATTAATTCTATGCTAGGAGAAACTGTGTCTAATTGATCTTTTATAAAATTATTTAAAGAGGAAGTGTCTAGCTTCTCTGCATTAAATTTATTTGCCATTTGTTTATAAATAGCTTGAATTTTATTGGTTGTTGAAGGACCTCCCGTAGCTTTTATAGAATTAAGAACATTGTATTTTGTCACCATTGAAATAATTGATTTAAATTGTTTACTTTTTATACGGTTATCATTCATAGCATTAAATAAACTCAAGAATGCCATTCTAAACTGTGAGTATCCTGATGCTTTCAATATCTCCAAATTTTTCTTAATAATAAAGTTATCATCCTGATTAAAATATTTTTTAGTTCCAAAAAGATCATCATCTTCAGATGGATTGCATATAACTCTATAGAATTCTACATACTTTATACAATTATCTAAAAAATTACTATATTCATCTTCAGAAATTTTCTTCGTAAAAGTTTCGAATAATTTAGTTTGAGTTGTGTTAATTCCAAGAGAGTTAAAAAAATAATAGAAATAATCCGAAATATTTTCGTCAAGTTTATAAAGTATATCTGTTATGTGATTCCACTTTCTAGATGTCTCATCATGTTCATCATCTAAAACTTCAAAAATCCGGCTCTTAATTAGATCAATTTCACTTAATCTTAATCCCTTAGAATTGAAATTTTGATAAATTTTATTAACATCTTTTTCATCAACAGAATAAATACAAATAACTGTTGAATTAAGCAATTGTTTCCCTAAATAATCTATGTATTTGATGTAATCCTTAGGATCCCATATAATATCAGGTTCTTTACTATTTAACCCTTCCAAAAGCCTTTCTTGTAATAATTGATCTTTTATGAAATCAAAAGCTTTTCGTAGAGTCTCTTGAGAAGTATTTGTTGTTTCTTCTTTAGAAGCATCATGTGTACCTAGCTTCAGAATATCATAAGGGAGAATCGGATTCAGATTTTTATTAACTAATCTAGTTTTTGTCACTGTCTTTCCATCAGAAAAATGAGGAAAAATTAAATTAGTATTATAACCATGTGAATAAGATTCATCATCTCCTGTATTAACATTATATGATTCTATAATGTCTTTGATACATGCTAAAAATAAAGTCATGGTTGTAAGACGTTGCTGACCATCAATAACCTTATATGGCTTTTCAACACTGGCTTTTGTAACATCTCCAACCAATAAAATTGTTCCAAAAAAATAATCTGTTATTTCTGTTTCAAAAACTACTTTTTTTCCACTTACTGACAATGAGAGGTTCTTTCTTATATCAGAAATAAAATCCCTATATTGCTCTTCTTTCCAAGAAAAGTCCCTCTGAAAATTTGGCACTTCATATATATTTCGTTCAGCGAATACTTGTTCTATTCTTTGATCTTTTGTTCTAAAATTCATAATTCCCTCCTGTTACGTAAATCCTAAAATAGCCCCTGCCATCTACATGACAGGGACGAATGTATTTATCCGCGGTACCACCCAATTTCGGGCAGTTGCCCGCAACTCTCGTCTTTAAAACAAAAAGACACTTTTATTTCAATTTTTCATCCATTAGCAACTAGTTTTGACACATTTGTGGACTTCTCAGCACCGCCACTTTCTGTAAAATGCGGGATTCAAAACACCTCTAATGGCTCTATTGTAGCAAGATTTTGACGGAAATGCAAGGCACAAGAAAAATTACTTGAATTTGATGCCATTTTCTTTCAATTTCTTGATGGTAGCTGGGCCGATTCCTTTCAAGGCAAGGAGTTCTTTTTCAGTCCAGTTTTTGAAATCTGAAGCAGACTTAATTCCTTCATCATAGAAAGTCTTAGCACGATCAAGTGGAAGTCCACCCAAGTTTGCTGCAAAATCTTCTACAGAATTGGCTACTTTTTGAGCTTGCTCTTTGGTAGCTTCCACTGCTTGTTCAACTTTTTTAGAAACAGCCTTACCAGCTTGGCTTGCTGACTGTTCTGCACGTTTCACGACTTTCTTTGTCTCTTCTACAACCTTAGTCACAGTACTTGAAAAAGCGCCTGCACGACGGAGGCTATTTCGTAATTGTTTTTTACGATTGAGTTTCTTTGACATGATAAAATCCTTTCAATAAAAAACCCCTGTTCTGACAAGGATTTAATATAAATATTCTATCAAGATTTTAGTAAAAAATCAAGAATCTATCTCATTTAATAATTCCGCTCACCAAACAATCCCTCTGGTAAATCATGGAATCCCTTACCTGCCTTGAAGTTTTCAAACTTACCAAGCAAGAACTGATAAGCATCCAAGCGGCTTTCGTAGCGAATTATGGCATCTTTGGCACGTTCGTCTTGGTCTTCTTCGTAGACTTTTTGGCTTTCCTTATGCGCCATGTCGTTGATCATAATCTGGGTATTGACCCAAGCTTCAAATTCCTTCATAAATTCTTGTTCGTAACTCATTTTTTCTCCTTATTCTAATCCACGGAAATAGTCCGTGTCAATCTCACGGTAGGGTTGAATATCCTGAACATACTCCAGCACTCCTTGGAATTTTCCCTCTTCATCGTGCACTGCTGCGTAGGTGATGTGGACAAACTTACCTCGCGACTCAGACTTGAACCACATTTCATACTTATCCTTGGTCCCCTCACGAAGCCCCTTCATGATAGTCTTGACCTTGTCCAAATACTTAGGCGGATGGCAGAGTTCAACATTGCGTCCGACTTGGGACGGCGTCCGTTTGAAAATCATCTCATCAGCTGGCGTATTGTCATTGTAATACTGGAAAATATCGTCTTTATTGACAAAGGTAATCTCCATAGGGAGGTGATTGAGGATGAGATTGGCCTGCTCGACCGATAGATAGCCATTCCCAAAAGTCTGCTGACTATGACGGTCCAGCACTGTTTCCTTTTCCTTAGGGGTAAAGGTAATGGTAAACTGGCCTTCTGGCGTATCGATAACTTGCTGAACTTGACCCTCTACCGTATCTAGCTGCACAGGCTCCCCTGCACTCTTTTCCTCAACAAAACTCTGGCGTTCTGGCATCCATTTCTCAGACGGACGGATGATGGCATAACCATAGGCATCGCTCTCCTCCGCAATCTGAAGCCAGTCATCCTGAGTAAAGGACTCAAGGAGAATCATGAGAAGGATGGACTCTTCCTTGAAAATCATACTTTCAAACTCTGTCGCAAAGGCTTCAAAATCTTCTTTCACAGTGGAAATCGGCACTTCAGGTAGTGACTTGGCTGTCGCTAAAGCTGTTTGAAAGAGTTCCCTAATCTGGTCATCCACTCCCCACATAACTTTTGGGGGTGAATCGTGTCCATAGCGCTCCATGATAGGAAAGAAGAGTTCTTCTTTACGTTGGTAATGGATGTCAAATTGCCCCACAAGTCCCATCTGACGCACCAAGCCCTTGCGCATCTCCACCAGCATTTCTTCATCTTCCATAGACTCATAGGTATCTAACAATCTCCGAATGCGAATCAAGGCCGCACGGAGGGCTAGATTTTCTTCTTTGAAAATCCAAACTGGGTGACCTGGGTGCTCGGTATCTGCAACTTCGACATCCTTAACAGCATTTTTAAAAAGATTGGCATGGACATCACAGAGTTCCATGACATCTTCAAAGGTGACACCTGAGTCTGAGTTCATCAGCTCGTGCTCCATGAGGGAAATCTCGATGGCTGAAACACCTGTAAAGGTCGCATCAAAACGCTCCTGAACCGACTCAGGAGAGGCGCCATTATGCAATTCTAATAAAATATCCCGCAGGACATGAATCCGTTCATCTGCCATTAGTCTAATCCAATCACTTCGTAGCCATTTGCTTCCAGCGTGCGGACAATCTTGTCCATAGGAGTTCCTTCCAGCTTAGAACCCTGCTTAAGTGATACTTTGCGACCGACTGTGTTGCGCATCAAGGGATTGGCAAGGGGTTTAAAACCCAACTCCACTAGAATCTCTAAGACTTCTGGATGCTTGTCCACCACTTCTGCAACAGGAATTGACACATCGATGATATTGTCCATAACGACCTCCATTGTATGTTCTAAAATGATTTTACTGCTTATATTATACCATATGGAAAGAGATTAAAAAACTAGCAGTGGAGTTCCTGCTAGTTCTCTGCGACTTGAATTACGGACTAAATAAGTTTAAAGAGCCAATCCAATAGTTTAAATAATAGCTTGTAAAACAGCAATTGGACTGCAAAAGAGATGATCATCCAAAAGAATTTCACAATTCCAATAATCGGTTTAATAAAAAGAATGGCAAGAAGTCCCCAGAAAAATTTCATTCTCTCTCCTCTGGCTTGATGAGCCACCGAGCCGTATCCATTAACTTGTCTGCAATAAAAAGTTTCCCTAGACCGACAACGGCGTGGTCATCTTTCTTTATCGTCTTCATTACTTTTACACCTTGCACGGTCAAAAAGTAATTCCCATAAGTTTTAGCTAGAATTTTTATGAGTCCCATATTACTCTCCTTCGATGATTTCAGCCTCTTTTCGGATTGTTTCAACATCTTCTTGATATTGAACTTCACTATAGTTGACTAGCTTGGATAATTCTTTCTGCAAGCTTTCACCCATCGGTTTCATAGTTGCAAAGGTTAAACCACCTGAAATGATACCTCCCAAGATAGGAATAAATTTCCCCATTCCTTTGGCCAGCCCTCCCTTGGTCAGATTCACACCAAATATTTTTAAGACTTTTTTCAAAATAGGGTACCAAAGCGTCTTTGTTAAAGCTTTATTAGGTACTGTTTTCATTACCTGTTTGGCAATTGTTATACCACCTGCACGTAGCAAGGCAGCGGTTCCATTCACCCCCAACATGACACCTAGATAAAGCAAGAGGGTATTTTGAGCATCTTCGCTCAACTCATCGCGTGAAGCCCAAAGATCCTCATAACCATAAATATAACCTAATTCTTGAGCTAATTTTAAAGAAAAAGCATAAAATTGAGCTACATCCGCTGGTATGGTAATTGCCATGGCAAGTCCACCTGGTAATCCAGCAACAACAGAAGTTCCACTCGCTAATAAAACATTATCCCTAATACAGGCATTAGCCACTCGATCTAAGATTTCTTGAGATAAGAGAGACGTTGGGCCTTGTTCTAATAAGGTAGGAATGTCCTGTGGATCCAATTCTTTGGAAAACTTATCCACTAAAAATTTCGAACGATCAACCTTAACAACAGGTAGTTTCACCACTTGTTGCAATACTTGCATAGCCAACTCTTGTTCAGCCATATACAAACTCCTTTTACTTCTGTAAGTTATATTCTATGATAGCATACTCTTTTAAAGTATTTTCAAATTCCCCTCAAAAATTTTCAAAAAATCCTTAGCAACTTATTTGTTAAAGATTTTTAATAGTCTTTGTAGAGACAGCTAAAATATTCCACTCCTACCTTTACAACATGATATTCTATCTATGAACGATAGTCTATTATTGTTTTACCTAGAATGTCCCTTGAATAGGTACTAGCTATGAACTTTCGAGTTTCATTTTATAAATCCATAATTTCTTTTTTCTTTCGATCAAATTCTTCCTGAGATAGTATCCCTGCGTCTAAAAGAGATTTTAGTTTTGTAAGGGCTTCGATTTGTTCATCTAATGATAAACTTGGTTTCATTGCTTTTTCGTCTAAAGCTTGTGCCATATTCATACCAAAAATCATCCCTGCACCATCACCTAGACCATGTTGCTCCACTCCTGATGCAATTTTTTGTTGTGCTGCAATATTAGAAGCTTTCTGCGATACATCATCATAAGCTTTTAAATTCATCTTATTTGATGAAAATTGTTTAACCAATTCCTTGGATTCTGGTGAGAACTCAATATTAGCAATGGCAACTTTTACAATCTCAAATCCAAAACGTTCTTTCCAAGTTCCTGCATACTGTCCATCATTCGATACTTGGGTTGCAAGAATTGAAGCTTGTGACGGCAATTGTGAAATACGATAAGTTGTGGACAAAGAATTAAGTGCAACAATAAAAGATTGGAGAAACTCTGTCACTATTTGTGATCTAGCTTGAGCACTGTCAAAAGTATAATAAGTCACATTGGCAGGAAGAAAATTTCTGATAAATTGCTTAGCATCTGTAATTTGGATAGAAAATGTTCCAAAAGCACGTACTTCTAAATCTGTCCCATAAAACAAATCATTATACATGACTGGACCGCGAGTTCCAAATTTAATATCACGAATTTCTCTCAAATTAACAAAACAAATCTGTTTTTGCTGATCACTTTGACCACCGAATCCGACACGATTAACAACATTGTCAAACAGTGACTTTTTCAATCCATCACCGTTAAAAACACTGCTCTCACCATTTTGGTATTCATATCCACCTGGTTCTGTAATAATTTCCTCGATACCAGACTGACTAAAGATAAAGGCAGCAGTATTTTCTGGAATAAAAATCTTGGATCCGTTCGAAATAACACCTACAGATCCCTTCGTATTGACACCCCTACCATTATTACTTTCTTGAATAATACCTGGACTTACAGCTGTATGTTCATCAAAAGCTTGAACTGTGATAATTTCTTTCCATTGATCTGCAAATGTCCCTCCAATAGAATCTGTGATTGCTTTTATCAACCCCATTTAATTGCCCCCTTATAAACTCTGCTCCATATCACAATAGGCACATCTTACTGTTTGCTTCACTTGACCTGACAAAGGTGCTCCACAAAAGCTACACTTGGTTGAAATCTTTTCTGGCTCTGCATCCTTAATCCCAAGCCCTGCTTTAAAAGTGTCAAATGTATCCTTAAATGTTTCTGCTAAAACATCTGCTCCAAACAAGCTACTATCCCCCAAGGTTTCAAAATTACTTGTATCCCCTGAAATCAATTTAATAATGTTTCTAGCCCACTTGTCAGTATCCTTAGTATTATTAAATGCAAAGATAGCTTGTCCGCCATTATAATAAATTTCCAGCCGTTTCACACCATTGGTTTTGGTTACTGAAACTTGAGGTTTCCCTTCAAAAATTTTAATCTGGTTAATGGGTATGGTAACTTGATCTTTTTTTCCTCCCCACAAACCTTTTTTGATATATATTAAGTGTAGATTCGTTAAAATTAATTCATCTGTAGACAAACCATTTTTCCCAAAACTCACATGGTCACTATTCATAACCATATATTCATGTGGCAATAATTGATAATCCATATTGAACCCCACTCTTCCTATTAAAGACTAGCTTTCCACTGCTCCACTTGTTCATGTAGATTATCACGATAATCTTTTAGAGTCTTAATCACTTCTTCTTTCCCTTGAATCGGTGCTTTCTTTAGTGGACCATATTGTTTTTTCAAATCTTCCATTTCTTTTTTAGTGCTATCTTTTAGTTCTTGGATAGCAGCGCTATCTTCTAAAACAGTTCCTTTAAAGGCTTCGTCTGCTTCTGTATAGTAATTATCGATTATTTTCTCATTCATAATCAAGTAATCTTCATAGGTTTTTATAGACTCAATTGTCGCATCGCTAACATCTTGTGGGTTAAAATCGCTTGAACTGAGTTTTTCTTTTGCTTTGGCAAACAACCCTTTCTTTTCAGAACTACTAGATGAAGCTTCTGTTTGATTCTCACTAGAAGAGCTACTTGTCTTTTCAGAAAGAGAACTACAAGCAACTAGGGTAGAGACAGAAAGACATAGCAAAGCTAAACAACAAACTTTTTTTATATTATTCATTGATAGAATCTCCTTTTATTTATGAAATCATCATATCATATTTCCTTTTAAAAAAAAGCATTTTCTGATTAGCTAACATTAAAAAATACAAAATCCCTTTTTTAAAAGAATATTTTTCCATTTCAAATTCCACTTATTTTCTCCACCAAAAAAGAGGGTTCCCCCTCCTTCTTAGTTCTTATCCAGATTGCGTAGCATCTCGTCAATCTTGTTTCCATACTCGATAGATTCGTCTTTGACGAAGGTCAAATCTGGGATTTTGTACAATTTCAAATTGCGACCTAGTTCACGTTTGATGGTACCAGTCGCTTTTTCAAGCCCGATTTGGGCTTTTTGGTTATCCGAAGCAAGGTTACTCAAAATGGTGTAGTAAACCTTGGCTACAGACAAGTCTCCCAGCATCTGAACATCTGTGATGGTCACACCTTGGACACGCGGATCACGGACTTTCTTTTGCAAAATCTCATTGACTTCACGCTTGATTTCCATGCCCACACGATCCGTACGGAAATGATTTGCCATGATATTCCTTTCTCTACTTTGAACCAAAAGCTAGGCCAGCAGACCTAGCTATTTTTATTAGATAGAGGAACTAGAGCCATTTGAATCTAGGAAACAAGCCTTAGATAGAACTGAGGGTTCATCAAGGCGCTGTTGACGACGAGTCAAATCGGCTATCGTTTCTCTATTATCTCTTGATTTCTTCCATGACGTACGCCTCAATCACATCATCAGTCTTGATATCATTGTAGCCATCAATCATCAATCCACCTTCACGACCGTTTGTAACTTCTTTAACGTCGTCTTTGTAGTGTTTCAAGCTTGCGAGTTCGCCATCATAGATAACAACACCATCACGGATAACACGGACTTTAGAGTCACGAGTAACCTTACCGTTGATAACCATGAATCCACCGATGGTTCCCACTTTAGATACCTTAAAGGTTTCACGAATAACTGCTTCACCGATAACTTTTTCTTCAAATTCTGGATCAAGCATCCCCTTCATGGCTTCTTCCATCTCTTCGATAACCTTATAGATAATGCTGTGGAGACGGATTTCCACATCATCAGCTTCTGCCTGTTGACGAGCTTGTGGTGTAGGGCGTACGTTGAAACCAACGATAAAGGCATTTGAAGCTTCCGCAAGGGTCACGTCAGATTCGTTGATAGCACCGACTGCTGAGTGGACGATGGTAACTTTGACACCTTCCACATCAATTTTTTGAAGTGAGGCAGAAAGGGCTTCAACAGAACCTTGTACATCGGCCTTGATAATAACGTTAACAGACTTGAGTTCACCAGCTTTAAGCGTATCAAAGAGGTTTTCAAGGCTGACACGTTGGGTAGCTTGACGTTGTTTCATGAGGGCACGTTTGGCACGTTCTTCACCTGCTGCACGCGCAGATTTTTCATCTTCGTAAACGGCAAAGTGGTCACCCGCCATTGGCGCTTCGTTCAAACCTGTGATTGACACTGGTGTTGATGGTCCAGCAACCTTAACACGACGACCAAGGTCGTTGGTCATAGCACGGACACGACCGAAGGTATTTCCGACAACGATTGGGTCTTGGACATTCAAGGTACCTTGTTGAACAAGAAGGGTTGCGACCGCACCTTTTCCTTTATCCAAGCGAGCTTCGATAACTGTACCGATTGCACGCACTGTTGGGTCTGCTTTGAGTTCTTGGATTTCAGCCACAAGAAGGACTGTTTCCAACAATTCTTCGATGTTTTGGTTGAATTTAGCTGAAATTTCAACAAATTCAGAATCTCCACCCCAAGCAGTTGACATAACTCCATGCTCTGCCAATTCACCGATCACGCGTTCTGGATTGGCACCTGGTTTATCAATCTTGTTAATGGCTACGATGATTGGAACGTTAGCCGCTTTTGAGTGGTTAATGGCTTCGATAGTCTGAGGCATAACCCCGTCATCTGCCGCTACGACCAAGATCGTAATATCGGTAACAGAAGCACCACGCGCACGCATAGATGTAAAGGCCGCGTGTCCCGGTGTGTCAAGGAAGGTAATCTTCTTGCCATTTTCCACGATTTGGTAGGCACCGATATGCTGAGTGATACCACCTGCTTCACCTGTCGCAACACGAGAGTTACGAAGGGTATCTAGGAGTGTTGTTTTACCGTGGTCGACGTGTCCCATGATAGTTACAACTGGTGGACGCTCAACCAATTCATCTTCATTGAGATAACCATCTTCGACAAAGAAACGTTCGATGTCGGCATTATCCACTTCAACCTTTTGTTTGGCTTCAATACCGTAATCCACCATGAGGAGTTCAATTGTTTCCCCATCCAAGGATTGGTTTTGTGTGGCCATGACACCCATCATAAAGAGTTTCTTAACGATTTCAGCTGGTTCACGTTTGATACGTTTTGCGATTTCCGCAACGGTCATACCATCTGTATATTCAAATTCTGTTGGCAATTCATGGAATTTACGCTCTGTAACAGGTTTTGGAGCCTGATTACGGTTGTTCTTGTTATTGCCTTTTTTGTTCTTTTTGTTGTTATTCCAGTTACTATTCTTTTGATTTCTCACTTGATTTTGACTACTTCGATTCTTTTGTTGTTTTCTAGGACCATCTTCTTCATGATCATAATCGTCACGATTTTTGTCTGGTCGAGCTTGTTTTTTACGACGTGTATCCACTGCAGGTTCTTTTTTCTCAGGGACGATTTCAACCACTGCTTGAACTTGCTGTGCTTGTTGCGCTTGTTCAGCTAACTTAGCCGCTTCTTCAAAGATTTCCTCTGGTTCCTTGCGTTTGTTAGCTTGAGCCAAGGCTTCTTTAGCAGCCTGATACTGCTTGAAGCGTTCCTCACTTGAACGTGCGTACTCTGCATTTTGCTCTGCTTTTAGGGCTGCTGCACGGGCTTTAAAATCAATGCGTGGAGCCGCTTGATTTGGACGTTTATCCCCTTGTTGACGGCGATCGTTTCCACGATTTTGCTGACCTTGCTGTTTCTTAGCTTGGTCATTAAAGCGACGATTATCGCGGCTGCCTTGACCTTGTTTTCCACCATTACGGCCGTCGTTTTTCTGACGGTTTCCGTTTTGTTGTTGGTCACGGTTATTGCCCTTATTTTGCTTGCGTCGTTCTGCCTGCTCTTTGGCACGTGCTTCACGCTCAGCCTTGAAATTACGGCTTTGTGGTTTAGCTGCTACTTTTTCTGCCTTCGGAGCGACTGCCTCAGCTGGTTTTGTCTCTTCCTTAGCTACAGCTGGTTTAGCTGACTCAGACTTTTCGGCTTTCTTTTCTGCACTTGCTTTTGGGGCTGCAGGTTTTACCTCTTCCTTAGCTACAACTGGTTTAGCTGGCTCAGATTTTTCGGCTTTCTTTTCTGCACTTGCTTTTGGGGCTGCAGGTTTTGCTTCTGATTTCGGAGCAGCTACAGACTTAAAGCTGGCAGCGATTTTTGCAGCGACAGCTTCTTCCACACTCGATGAGTGGCTTTTCACATCCAAGCCCAACTCTTTTGCACGCGCTACAACTTCTTTGCTTTCTTTTCCAAGCTCTTTTGCGATTTCGTACAATCTTTTCTTAGACAAATCATGTCCTCCTCTTCTATTCCATAAGAGACCTCATTTTCTTTGTAAATCCAGCATCTGTCACAGCCAAAACCTTTCTCGATTTCCCGACTGCTATGCTTAATTCCAGTGTTGAAAACACGGTTACAATTTCCACTTGATAATAATGACTTTTATCTTGAATCTTCTTGGTCAGATTGGGTCCAGCATCATGTGCTAGAAAGACCAACTTAGCCTTGCCGTCTTGAATGGCCTTGACCACCAATTCTTCACCCGATATAATCCGCCCTGCTCTCTGAGCAAGTCCCAAGAGATTGCTTATCTTTTGCTTATTCAAGTCCTAACTCTCTTCTTTTCACTTTGTGATCCACATAAGCGATCAACTCGTCATAAAAGCTTTCTTCCACTTCCATGCTAAAGCTGCGGTTAAAGACTTTCTTCTTTTTCGCCTCTAAGGCTTCTGCATTGTCTAGCTTGATATAAGCGCCGCGGCCATTGGCCTTGCCTGTCGGATCGATAAAGACTTGTCCTTCTTTGTTTTTGACAATGCGGAGCAAATCACGCTTATCAATCACTTCATTGGACACGACAGATTTGCGCAAAGGGATTTTTCTCGTTTTCATCTTTCCCTCCTCTAGCAGCTTTTATTCTTCTACAGTATCGTTTTCTGCTTCCAAATCTACCGAACCAGCTTCTTCCATAGCTTCAAATTCACTAGCAGACTTGATATCGATACGGTAACCAGTCAAGTGAGCTGCCAAGCGCACGTTTTGTCCACGACGACCAATGGCAAGGGAAAGCTTGTTATCAGGAACAACCACCAAGGCACGTTTGCTGTCGTTTTCGTCAAAGATAACTTGGTCAACCTCAGCAGGAGCGATGGCATTGTAGATAAATTCAGCTGGATCTGCTACCCACTCGATAACATCGATATTTTCTTCGATTGGCACCATACGATCATTCTTAGCATCGTAGCGAGCTGGGTGGAATTTGCTAGTGATTTTCTTGATATTCGCTCCACCGCGTCCAACGATTGTACCAATAGCGTCCACGTTTGGATTATGGCTACGAACTGCAACCTTGGTACGGTCACCTGCTTCACGAGCCACGCTCATGATTTCAACAGTTCCATCATAAACTTCTGGAATTTCTTGCTCCATCAAACGTTTGATCATTTCTGGATGGCTACGGCTAACAAAGACGTTGACGCCACGAGGATTGTCTTCAACCTTATAAACATATACTTCGATACGATCGTGGGAAGCAAAAACTTCCCCAGGGATTTGGTCTTGTTTTGACAATTGGGCTTCGATGCTACCAAGATTGACATAGATGAAGCGGTTGTCAAAGCGCTCTACTGTACCAGACATGATTTCTTGCTCATGTTCTTTGTAAGTATTGTAAGTGATGGCACGTGTTTGCTTGCGCATTTTTTCCATGATGGTTTGTTTGGCAGATTGGGCTGCTACTCGACCAAACTCAGCAGGTGCTTCTTCAAACTTGATTTTGTCACCAAGTTCATAGGCTGAATTGATAGCAAGAGCATCTTTCAAGCTGATTTCCAAACGGCTATCAAATACTTCATCAACCACTTCACGGACAGTATAAACTGTAAAGTCACCTGTTTTTTCGTTGAAGTCAATAGCTACGCTGTCTGATTGACCATAGCGTCTGCGATAAGCGGAACGAAGCGACTCTACTACTGCGTCGATGATGTCTTCTTTTTTGATTCCCTTGTCTTCTTCCAAAATGCGGAAGGCCTCTAGCATTTCTTTACTCATGTTTTCTTCACTTTTGAATCCTCAAAAGCTATCCTTTCTTTTTCTATAATTTAACTGCTAAACGTGCTTTTGATACTAAACTGTATGGAATTTGGACAGTTTTCTTACGTGTCTTGTCCATATATTCCATAGTCAACTCATCCTCTTCAAAGGCCAACAAGGTTCCTTCAAAGACCTTTTGCTTATCGATGGCTTGGTAGAGCCCGACATGGATGTATTTCCCAACCGCTCCAGCGACGGCATCTTTGTTTTTCAAAGGACGTTCCAAGCCTGGACTGGTGATTTCTAGGAAATATTGTTCTGGGAAGGGATCTGGCTTGATGGTGTCTAGGACAGGACTGATCATTTCTGTCAAGTCCGCCGTGTCGTTCAAGGTAATTCCTTCAGGTTTATCTACAAAAATACTGAGAATCATGTCACTGCCAATCTTTCCATACTCGATATCCACGAGTTCGAAAGGAGCTTCTATGACAGGTTCTACAACTTCTCTGACTAATTCTACGATTGTTGCGATTGCGTCCACCTCCTCATAAGCAAGAGGCGAAGATATTTCCCCGCCTCTCTTTCTCATATTCTTACTCTTAGTATAGCACGTTTGCCAACTTATGTAAAGCAAAAGCACTTATACAGCCTGATTTCAGGCTAATTCTTAAAATTCTGCCTCAACTCGGTAGATAACTTGACCCTTGTTGGAGAATTTTTGCTCGTATTCTGTCATGACATTGCCTTCAAAATCACTGGCATGTAAATCAAGCCAGACACCATTGAGCTTCATGCCATACTGAGAAAAGCTCACTAGGCTGTACTCAAACAAGCCACGGTTATCCGTCTTGAAATGAATTTCTCCATTTTCAGGCAAGATACGCTTGAAGGTATCCAAGAAGGTCTTGTAGGTCAAACGACGCTTTTCATGACGTTTTTTAGGCCAAGGATCTGAAAAGTTCAGATACAAACGATCGATCTCACCGTCTTCAAAGTAATCAGTCAAGTCAGAACCATCCACCCACAAGAGCTTGATGTTAGGCACTCCAACTTCAAGCACCTTGTCCAAAGCGTAGCTCAAAACAGACTTTTGAATATCAATCCCGATATAGTTGATGTCAGGATTTTGCTTTGCCATACCTGAAACAAAGGCACCCTTTCCACTTCCAACTTCCACATGAATGGGATTATCATTGCCAAACAAATCCCGCCATTTCCCCTTGGCTTCTAAGGGATTGAGGACCACATACTGGGGATTTGCCTCTAGTAATTCTGTCGCCCCTTTACGATTTCTAACTCTCATCTTCTCTTTCCATACTTGTCTCGGAAGTGACGCAAGCCATGAATCTCCCGATTGACATTTTCTAAATCTTGGTTCATATAATACTTGGAAATCTGGCTCAAGTAAGACAATTGACCATACCAATACAATTTACTTAATACCGTCTGATTGTACTTGTAACCGTAGTAGGTCAACCATTCCTTCCACTGATGTTCTGGAATATAATGGCAGAGCATATGGGCCACATCAAACATGCGATCGGTCAAACGAACCGAATCCCAATCTACCAAATAAATCAAGCCACTGTCTGTCTCAATCCAATTACTATGTCGTACATCTCCATGGACAATGGTCGCATAGTCCTCTCTAAATCCTGGAATAGTCTGACGTAAATCAGCCATCACTTCACTGATAAAATGATTTTTACGCAAAGCATCTGGAGCCGTTTCTTGCCAAGACTGTAGTAAATCTACAGGTGTTTCCATGGCATAGCCCAACCGACTCAACTGTGTCATCAAAGGACGTGAGCGATGAAGGCGGGTTAAAATATTGACGATTTGTTTACGATTCATATCATAGGGGGTCAATATCTTGCCAGTCAACCATTCTTGAGCACACATATCACGCCCATCTGCCAAACGGCGACTCCATAATAATTGTGGAGCAATTTGTTCTCTAGCTAGACCAGGTAGGATTGGAGAGGTGTTCATTTTTACAAAGATGCGCTTCCCATCAGGATAGCTACCCATATAAGCCTTGCCACTTTTCCCAGGTATGGGAGTCAGTGTTAGCTCATTATCACCCAAATCCATTTCTTTCCTCCGTATAAAGTTTCCTTACTATTCTACTAGTTTTTGGCCTATTCGTCAACCGCTCCACACCTGATTCTCAAAGAAAAACCTCTGGATTGGCTTGGGCTATCATTCTAGAAAGAAAAAGGCAAGCACCGTCTTCTGCTTACCTTTTCATAATTTTTATAAATAATATAAGAGTGGCCAACTGTTGTAAAACATGTGGACTAGAGTAGAAACCCATAAGTTTTGGCTCTTTTTATAAGCAAAGCCCAGCAACAAGCCCCCAAGTAGATAAAAAATAAACGAAGGGACATTAGAAGGTCCATGCATGAAAGAAAAGAGAGAGGAAGTTAGCACAAGCCCTAACCAAGAGTTGTCAAAAACCGCACCTTGAAGAAGTCCTCTGAAAATGAGTTCCTCCTGGATGGGCCCAAAAACTGAGGTAACCAAAATCAAAGACAGGGAAATTCCTCTGCTGACTTCCGCCAAGTGTTGAACTCCTGCGCCAGAAGAAATAGCGAAGAAATGAATATAAACCAGCGTCTCAAGCACACTTAGAAGAAAGATTGCAATGAAAAGTAAAAGTTCTTTCTTGCTTAACATCCCAAAAGAAATCATTTCAAACTTTCTAGCATAAGCAACACTCAGCGAGATTACAAGAAGACTTACAATAATCAATGCAGGCTCATTTTGAAAAAAATCCCCATGGTTAATCGTATAAGGAACTGTAATGACGATTATTAGTACTAAAAATCCAAAGCACAAGGCATGAAATTTATCAAAAAACTCCATCAAATTATCCTCCTCACCAAACAGACTTCCTACGCGTCATCCTTTAGCTCTAACCTTTCCAAAACAAACCATTTTAGTAACCAAAATCCGACCACATAACCAGCCCCTAAGAAGATAGCCATTAAAGATAGCATGGGATTTAGGAAATAAAAGACCACAACATATACAAAGGTTAGCACAAAAACATTAAAGGCAATGGTGTCAGAAGCCAATACTAGAATATAAGGAGTCAACCAGTCTAAGGTTTTGGAATCTAGGAAAAATAAGTGTTTATACATGATAACCTCCTCTATGGCTGAAAAGCAAGCCTTTTGGTTTTTCTACCCCAAGACCCTATGTAGAAAAGTAAGCAAAAATGGTAAGTTTGCAATGATATTATTAACAATATGAATCGAATAAGAAGGATAGATACTCTTCGTATAACGTGTTAGACAGGCAAATAGACAGCCCACTGCCGTATAGACAAAAATATCTGCGAGACTTGGCAAGCTAGAAAAGTGGGGCAAAGCAAATAAGAATGACGGAAAAAGAAGATCCAGCCCCCACCTCGAATTCTTAAAGAAGGCATGTTGAAGCAGTCCTCTACACACCAATTCTTCCATCAGAGGTCCTAGCACGATTAAGGTTAGGTAAACACCAAACTCCGCAAAATTGGTCTCACTATAGGCAATAAACAAATTCCAACCTTCATTGGTTCCCTGAACGTGTTTAGCTGTCAGATAGTTAAAGCAGATAAGTACAACAGCGGCTAACACCGTCAGAACAGAATAGCTCAACCACTTTTTCCTAGGGATGCGAAAGAGATAAGCATGGCCCGACCTAACCAAAATCCAAACCATCAAGCCGATAAAGATAAGACTGATGATGTTTCGAATCCAAATAAGATTTCCTACCCAAGACGAGAACTCCCAATAATTGCTCCAAAATCGGGTTGTCCAAAACAGTCCGAAAAACAGAAACAAATAAGAAAGAATGGCACTCGTTTTGAAAAGAATGGAGTGTCTTTTCATAGAAATCCTCCCTACTATGACCTACCCTTGCCAGGCTCTACTACTGCAAGATTAAGAAGAAAGCTCTTCCTCTACTTTTTATAATACTTCAACCCCCAAATGAGTAGAAGCATGATGATCAAGCAGAGAATGCCACCAATATAGGCAATCAATTGCTGATAGAATTCTCCTGCTGTGATACCTCTATACAAACAGATAATAGACATAAAGCCTGTCAAGCCGATATACATGAGTTGATTGGTTCTAGGACTAACCAAATCATCGTCTTCAAACTCTCTTATCCTCATTTCCCTAGTGAGATAAACAGTGACTAAAATAGAAGCCAAGTTGATAACCACTAAGAGAAATTGGAAAACCAAGGAAAAATTTAAAAACTGACGAGATAGAAATAGATAAGTAGAGACAAGTAAGGGCAACTGACCTAGGAACAATCTCGTAAGGAAGATGTTCCGTTTTTTAGCAAGAAAAGTTTTCATTTCTTTGCTCCTTTCTTTTTAGTTAAAGCAAGATAAATCATAACCGCAATCACATAGGCTATGGTATAAAATAGATGATACCAAACACTCTCCCTAAGCGGATATAGAAAGATGGACATGATTAGATACAAGATGAAAATGACAAATATTTTTTTCTTCATAAGATTTCCTCCTAAATATTTATTGAGCTAGAATCTTTACACTGCTAGTATAGCACTCATTTTGACCTTGGATCACTCAAATCACAAATGGTCATCAAAACATCTTGAATTGTTAAAAAATTAAAAAGCAAGCATGAAAAACATACTTGCCCTTTACACCGTATTGATACCAACTTAATTTGTAGATTTTTTATCCTGCTATCACATATCATTTTGACAGGCGAAACAATATTAAAGAAACTCCCCTGTAGATTAAACTAGCGATAAAAAATCTTTTTATCTAATTAGATCTATCTTTATTCTTCTTTGGAGATTTTAAAAATTTTTCCCTAATTAAAGAAGTAATAAAAGAAACAAACATACCAACAACAAAAACAATAAGAAAACTTTTGAAAAAGGTAAAATAAAATCTTATTAAATCAACACTCTTGGAGGGTGTCCCCTCCAACTCCCCGACCTCTGGACAAGGTCTATTTTTTTGAAAAAAATTTATCAAAACCATTGACTTTCTACAACTAAAGTTGTATAATAGATACATAAGGTTAAGGAGGAAACCTTAGACAAGGAAACTAGTAGAAAGGAACATGAAATGTTTAAGTTCAAAAAGAAACCACTCAAGGCAAAAACAAATAAGCTAGTCATCAAAATAAACTTATTTATAATCAGCTTTGAATGGCACATCGAATTTGGATAGTGAGAAATCACTATCCACCCCTTCGGGGGTGTACTTAAATTATAACAGGAAAAATAATGAAAGTAAATCTAAAAATTAGAAAAACTACCAAGCGTGAAAAAGTTGAATTTATTATTGGACTTCTTCTACTCCTATTTGCAGTTTGGTATTTTACGAGGTAATATATGTCAGTAGATATTAAAGCTATCCGCTGGCTTTTAGACAACGCCACAGCCTATGCTATTAGCAAAAACTGTGGCATGTCTATTCAGGCCGTGGACAAGTATAAAAATGGTGTATCGGATATTATGAACATGCGTCTAAAACACGCTATCAGCATGATAACATACGCCCAGGAACTTAAAAAGCAGTGATTTCGGTCACTGTTTTTATTTTTGACAAAACTCCTATCTATTCTTCAAGAAAACGCTTTTTTGGACAATAGGACTTCTATTTTGGTTTCTAATCGTTCAAAATGCGTCTTTTTGCAAAATAAAAAACCGCAAACCTGAGCTTGCGGTGAAAGAACAATTTAGAAAGTTTCCTTTCTATTTATTTTTTAAAATTATTTGGTCGTAATCAAACCATCTGGCTCTACTGTGAACTCTGGCTTGTCTGCCAGTGTTCCATCTGGTTTGAGGTAGTACCAGCCTGTTCCGTCTGCGGACTGGACGAAGGCGTTTGATACCATAGCACCTTCTTTACCGTCAAGATAATACCAGGTGTCCTTGTACTTGACCCAACCCGTCTTCATGGCACCCTCTGTGTCAAAATAATACCACTTGTCAGCGATTTTCTTCCAGCCTGTAGCCATTTCACCTGACTGGTCAAACCAGTACCAGTTGCTGTCTGTGTGCTTCTTCCAGCGGTCTGCAAGCATGTAGCCTGAGCCGTCGAAGTAATACCAGGTTCCGTTGATTTTCTCAAACTTATCTTTTGGATAAGAGCCGTCTTCTTTAACGTACCAGTAGCCAGTATCGTTTTTCTTCCAGCCCGCTTCAACGCTCAAGCCGTTTTCAATATCCTGCTTGAACTGTTCGCGGCTAATGCCCCATTTGGCTAGATATGGATAAGGGTCAATGTGGTCTGAATGGTTGTCGGGTTGGTTATTGGTGCAGTATTCATGCGTTTTGATACCTGCCAAGTCGTCTGTATCAAGCGTTTTAGGCAAGCCTGCTTCATCAGCTAGATTGCGTAAGAGTTCGATATACAGACGGTAGTCAGCCATGAACTCTTCTGTAGTTGAATGACTTTCAATCAGTTCAACTGCTGCATAGGTCTCAGCATTCCAACCACCCCCAACGTCCCAAGATCCGTTATTTACAGGGCCTACTTGCATGACACGACCGTTACCAACGACATGAGAAAAGAACCCAAGCTCAGGGTTCTTTCTGTAGTGATAATCAGCTTCATTTTGCACGGTAGAATTACGGTTCCCCGTAGAGTGAGCGTGCACTTGTCGATATGGCGCATAGCCTACTTGTGGCAAGCCTGTGCGTAGTCTGCTTGTATCGATATCCATTACTCTTGTCCTTTCCAAGCGTCATTCATCTGT
>NZ_VMMI01000024.1:0-22675 GCF_013277125.1 Streptococcus sp. 4094
TGATTTTCATTGAGTATAACTTTGTTTCTATCTTAATCAAACTGGATAGTGAATAATCATATTCTCACGATAGAAGAAGAGGCTGAGATTGGGGATTCTCGGCCTCTTAGGTTTCTTAAAATGTTCCGATACGGGTGATTGGCCAGAAGCGGAATTTAGCTTCCCCTGTGATATCTTTTGCTTTGAAGGTACCTACGTGGCGGCTGTCGCTAGAAACCAAGCGGTCATCTCCGAGGAGAAGGTATTCTCCTTCTGGAACAGTGAAGCTAAAGTTGGTATTGTAGTTGACATCGACTGTGAAGGCTTGGGCTTTTTGAGCGATACTTCTAAAGAAAGTTCCTTTATTTCCTTCAAAGCCCTTGCCTGAGTAGGTGCTTTGGAGTTTATCATCCTTGAAACGTTTGATGTAGTCAGCTAGGTAAGGTTCGTCCGTTTCTTTATCATTGATGTAAAGTTTATCGTTCTCGTAACGGATAGTATCGCCAGGCATTCCAATTACGCGCTTGACGATGTCCTTATTGCCATCTTCCTCATGGGCAACCACGATATCAAAACGGTCAATAGGGAGGTGTTTGACAACAAAGAGGATTTCGCCATCCGCTAGGGTTGGATCCATGGAATGCCCTTCTACGCGGACATTGCTCCAAAAAAAGATACGACTTAAAGCTAGTAATGACAGAATCAGGAGGAACAATCCCCACTCTTTTAGGAAATTTTTAAATGAATTCATAACTTACCTTTCTAAGCGTTTTTTCGCTTTTTCAGTATTTTTAAAGTGCAGTTTGGCGCAGAAATTTAGTCCCTGCATACCATAGGCTTGTAAAATCTGGCTAGCCACCTTGTCAGAAGCCGTTCCAGCTCCACTTGGAAGTTGATAGCCCAGTTCTCGTCCCAGATTTTCAAGATTTTCTAGAAAGAGATCACGCGCAATGATAGAAGAAACTGCGACGGCCAAGTATTTGCCCTCGGCCTTTTCTTCTAGGCTAATAGGATTGCTGAAACGATTGGCCTCTTGCGCCAAGTACTTGTCATAATTTTTAGCACTGGTAAAGGCGTCAATCACAATTTTCTCGGGCTGGATGCCTTTTTGAAGGAGGAGATAGATAGCCTGATTATGGAGGGCAACCTTAACCGAAACAGCATTGTAGCGGTCTCCGATGACCTCGTTGTACTTGCTTGGTGAGAGAAGCAGTGCCTGGTGCTGGATTTTTTCTTTGAGGATAGGGGCAATCTGACGGATTTTTAGGTCGGTCAGAGTCTTGGAATCCCCTACACCGAGTTTTCGCAAGAAGGTATGCTGGTCAGGTGTGACAAAGGAAGCCACAACTGCAAGTCCACCAAAGTAGGAACCATTTCCTACCTCATCTGTCCCAATCAAAGGGAGATTTTGTCCGCTGGTTTGCTCTACAGCTTGATAGCCAAAGAAACGAGCGTATTTCTCAGCCCCTTCACCCTGAAGTAAGACCTTTCCAGAAGTATAGATAGAAACCGTTGCTTGGGGTAGCCTCAAAAAGTAGCGGATATAGGGATTCTTGCTGGGAGCCAGACTGGTTTGATAGTGTTCAAGAAAAGCCTGAATCTCCTTTTCACTTGGTGTGAGTGTTATACTTGCCATAGTTTCTATTGTACCATAAAAGCAGGCAAATTTGTAAAAACTGACAAAATTAGCGAATTTTGGTATAATATCGTGAGGTGAATTTTATGGCAAATCTAAATCGATTCAAATTTACATTCGGGAAAAAATCATTAACTTTGACAAGCGAGCATGATAACCTTTTTATGGAGGAAATCGCCAAGGTTGCGACAGAAAAATACCAAGCAATTAAAGAACAAATGCCTAGTGCAGACGATGAAACAATCGCTCTTTTGTTGGCAGTCAACTGTTTATCAACTCAGCTCAGCCGTGAGATTGAATTTGATGATAAGGAGCAAGAATTAGAAGAACTCCGTCACAAGCTTGTGACTTGCAAGCAAGAACAGAGCAAGATTGAGGATTCCTTATGATTTCACTCCTTCTTCTATTGGTCTTGGCTTGGGGATTTTATATCGGCTATCGGAGAGGCCTGCTCTTACAGGTTTATTACCTGATTTCAGCCATGGCATCGGCTTTTGTGGCCGGCCAGTTTTACAAGGGAATTGGAGAGCAATTTCATTTGCTGCTCCCTTATGCAAATCCGCAGGAAGGTCAGGGAACTTTCTTTTTCCCATCGGATCAACTTTTCCAGTTGGATAAGGTCTTTTACGCAGGTATCGGCTACTTGCTTGTATTTGGGATTGTCTATAGCATCGGTCGTTTACTTGGTCTCTTGTTACACTTAATTCCTAGTAAAAAACTGGGTGGCAAGTTGTTCCAAGTTTCAGCAGGGATCTTGTCCATGTTGGTGACCTTATTTGTCTTGCAAATGGCCTTGACCATACTAGCAACCATTCCCATGGCAGCTATACAAAATCCTCTTGAAAAGAGTATCGTCGCAAAACACATCATCCAGAGCATACCAGTAACAACTAGTTGGCTCAAACAAATCTGGGTGACAAATTTAATCGGATAAAAAGGGCAGGAGTTTTCCTAGCCCTTTGTTTACAGATTTGACTCGAATCTATCAGAATATAAAAAGCTACCACACCTAGACATTCAAAGACAAGGAAATAAAGATGAATAAGAAAATATTAGAAACATTAGAGTTCAATAAGGTCAAGGCTTTGTTTGAACCCCATTTGTTGACCGAGCAGGGCTTGGAGCAATTGAGACAGCTGGCTCCGACTGCTAAGGCAGATAAAATTAAACAGGCTTTTGCTGAGATGAAGGAAATGCAGGCTCTCTTTATCGAGCAACCGCATTTTACCATTCTCGCAATTAAGGAAATCGCAGGAGTCTGCAAGCGGTTGGAGATGGGGGCAGATCTCAATATCGAGGAGTTCCTCCTCTTGAAGCGCGTGCTTCTTGCTAGCCGAGAACTGCAAAGTTTTTATGCCAATCTGGAAAATGTCAGCTTGGAAGAGTTAGCCCTTTGGTTTGAGAAATTACACGATTTTCCGCAATTACAAGGAAATCTCCAAGCCTTTAATGATGCAGGTTTTATTGAAAATTTTGCCAGTGAAGAATTGGCGCGCATCCGTCGAAAAATCCATGATAGTGAGAGTCAGGTACGCGATGTCTTGCAAGATTTGCTCAAGCAAAAGTCGCAGATGTTGACGGAAGGAATCGTTGCCAGCAGAAATGGCCGTCAGGTTTTACCAGTTAAAAATACCTACCGCAATAAGATTGCAGGTGTTGTTCATGATATTTCTGCCAGCGGAAACACCGTCTATATCGAACCCCGTGAGGTGGTCAAACTGAGCGAGGAAATTGCTAGTCTGCGAGCAGATGAGCGCTATGAAATGCTTCGAATTCTTCAAGAAATTTCTGAGCGTGTCCGACCTCATGCGGCTGAGATTGCTAATGACGCTTGGATTATCGGCCATCTGGACTTGATTCGTGCCAAGGTACGCTTTATCCAAGAAAGGCAAGCAGTCGTTCCTCAGCTGTCAGAAAATCAAGAGATTCAACTGCTCCATGTCTGTCATCCTTTGGTCAAAAATGCCGTCGCAAATGATGTCCATTTTGGCCAAGATTTAACAGCCATTGTCATTACAGGTCCCAATACGGGCGGGAAGACCATCATGCTTAAAACTCTGGGATTGACGCAGGTTATGGCTCAGTCGGGTTTGCCGATTTTAGCAGATAAGGGAAGTCGTGTTGGTATTTTTGAAGAAATCTTTGCCGATATTGGCGATGAGCAGTCTATTGAACAGAGCTTGTCTACCTTCTCTAGCCACATGACCAATATTGTGGATATTCTTGGTAAGGTCAACCAGCATTCGCTCTTGCTCTTGGATGAGTTGGGGGCTGGTACAGATCCCCAAGAGGGAGCCGCCCTTGCCATGGCTATTCTGGAGGACCTTCGCCTGCGTCAAGTCAAGACTATGGCGACTACCCACTATCCGGAACTCAAGGCCTACGGTATTGAGACAGCCTTTGTGCAAAATGCCAGCATGGAGTTTAATACTGCAACTCTACGCCCGACCTATCGCTTTATGCAGGGAGTTCCTGGCCGAAGCAATGCCTTTGAAATTGCTAAACGTTTAGGCTTATCTGAAGTTATTGTAGGGGAGGCAAGCCAGCAGGTCGATCAGGACAATGATGTCAATCGGATTATTGAGCAACTGGAAGAGCAGACGTTAGAGAGTCGCAAACGCTTGGACAATATCCGTGAGGTGGAGCAAGAAAATCTCAAGATGAATCGTGCGCTAAAAAAACTCTACAATGAACTCAATCGTGAAAAGGAAACCGAGCTTAATAAGGCGCGTGAACAGGCTGCTGAGATTGTGGCCATGGCCCTCAGTGAGAGTGACCAGATTCTCAAAAATCTCCACAGTAAGTCCCAGCTCAAACCTCATGAAATCATTGAAGCCAAGGCCAAGCTGAAAAAATTGGCTCCTGAAAAAGTGGACTTGTCTAAAAACAAGGTCCTTCAAAAGGCCAAGAAAAAACGTGCTCCAAAGGTGGGAGATGATATCGTTGTTCTCAGTTATGGACAGCGTGGTACCCTGACCAGTCAACTTAAGGATGGCCGTTGGGAAGCCCAAGTTGGCTTGATTAAGATGACCTTGGAAGAGAAAGAGTTTGACCTTGTTCAAGCCCAGCAAGAAAAGCAAGTCAAGAAGAAACAGGTCAATGTCGTGAAACGAACTTCTGGTCGTGGCCCACAAGCCAGACTGGACCTTCGAGGCAAACGTTATGAAGAGGCCATGAATGAGCTAGATGCCTTTATCGACCAAGCCTTGCTTAATAATATGGCTCAAGTTGATATCATTCATGGTATTGGAACAGGTGTCATCCGTGAAGGTGTCACCAAATACCTACAAAGAAACAAACATGTCAAGAGTTTCGGCTATGCCCCACAAAATGCTGGAGGGAGTGGCGCAACTATTGTCACTTTTAAAGGATAGCAGTATTCTGGACTTTATAAAGTAAAAACTGTTGAACTAATTTTTACTAATAAACACATTGACAAAAGCCAACATTTTTTGTAAAATAAGAATCAATTAAATACCAACACCGAATGAAGTTTAATAGAAGTGGGGAATCGTTTGATTTTCCATGACTGTAAATGGACGGAACTCTGGAGAGACCGTAAAGGCACCGAAGGGGCAAGGCAGGCAACTGCTCAAACTCTCAGGTAAAAGGACAGAGCTAGGATAGACCGCTTTTTAGCATTTATCTAAGCATTCCAGAGTACATGTATCTTGCATGTGCTCTTTCTTTTGGGGTTGAAAAGATAGGAGAAGGAAATGTTAGAATTGCTTAAATCAATCGATGCTTTTGCTTGGGGACCGCCCCTCTTGATTTTATTGGTCGGAACAGGGCTTTACCTAACTATTCGGCTAGGACTCTTGCAGGTTTTGCGTCTGCCCAAGGCCTTTCAGCTTATTTTTATCCAGGATAAGGGACATGGGGATGTATCCAGTTTTGCAGCTCTGTGTACAGCCTTGGCATCAACCGTTGGAACAGGGAATATCATAGGGGTTGCGACGGCTATCAAGGTGGGGGGGCCTGGAGCCCTCTTTTGGATGTGGATGGCGGCTTTCTTTGGAATGGCTACCAAGTATGCGGAAGGACTCTTGGCCATCAAATACCGCACCAAGGACGACCATGGTGCAGTAGCGGGAGGTCCCATGCATTATATCCTTCTAGGGATGGGAAAAAAGTGGCGTCCACTTGCTGTTTTGTTTGCAGTAGCAGGAGTACTGGTTGCTCTCTTGGGAATCGGAACCTTCACTCAAGTTAACTCGATTACAGAATCTATCCAGAATACAACGACTATTTCGCCAGCTATCACTGCTCTCGTCTTGTCTGTCTTTGTAGCGATTGCAGTCTTTGGCGGACTCAAGTCCATTTCAAAGGTTTCAACTACTGTTGTGCCTTTTATGGCTATCATTTATATCTTAGGAACTCTTACAGTTATTTTCTTTAATATCGGGAAAATTCCTTCTACAATTGCTTTAGTCTTTACCTCAGCTTTTAATCCCCTTGCTGCGGTAGGTGGATTTGCTGGTGCTAGCGTTCGGATGGCTATTCAAAATGGTGTGGCGCGTGGTGTGTTCTCAAATGAATCTGGTCTGGGTTCTGCTCCCATTGCAGCTGCTGCGGCTAAGACAAATGAACCAGTAGAGCAAGGTTTGATTTCCATGACAGGAACCTTTATTGACACCCTCATTATCTGTACTCTGACTGGTTTGACCATCTTGGTAACTGGTGTTTGGAGTGGTGACTTGAATGGAGTGGCTTTGACTCAGTCAGCCTTCTCAACAGTCTTTTCACACTTTGGACCTGCCCTCTTAACCATCTTCCTTGTTCTCTTTGCCTTTACAACGATTCTAGGTTGGAACTACTATGGAGAACGCTGTTTTGAGTTCCTCTTTGGGGTTCGCTTTATCTGGCTCTACCGTGTGGTTTTTGTGCTCATGGTCTTGCTGGGAGGATTTATCGAGTTGGATATGGTTTGGATTATCGCAGATATTGTCAACGCCTTGATGGCTCTGCCAAACTTGATTGCCCTCTTGGTCTTGTCGCCAGTCGTTATTGCTGAAACTAAAAAGTATTTTGATAAATAATGGAATCACACACCGCGTGTGATTTTTTGCTTTCATAAAAAATTTCTATCAGTGTAATTTAAAATATATATTATACAAGGTATAGAATCTGTGATAGACTAGATTTCAACAACATGAAAAGAGGTTTTATGATGACAACATTTACAATTCATACAGTAGAATCAGCGCCAGCAGAAGTGAAAGAGGTTCTTGAAACAGTAGAAAAAGATAACAATGGCTATATTCCCAACCTAATCGGTCTCTTGGCTAATGCACCGACTGCTTTAGAGGCTTATCGTACTGTCGGAGCTATCAACCGTCGCAATAGCCTGACACCCGTTGAGCGCGAAGTCGTGCAAATCACGGCAGCCGTGACCAATGGTTGTGCCTTCTGTGTTGCAGGTCACACAGCCTTTTCAATCAAACAAATCCAGATGAATGATGATCTGCTTCAAGCCCTTCGCAATCGTACTCCAATTGAAACAGATCCTAAATTGGACACCCTAGCTAAGTTTACCTTGGCAGTTATCAATACCAAGGGTCGTGTAGGAGATGAAGCCTTAGCTGAGTTTTTAGAAGCTGGTTATAGCCAACAAAATGCCTTGGATGTGGTTCTTGGTGTCAGTCTAGCAAGCCTCTGTAACTATGCCAACAATCTAGCTAATACCCCAATTAACCCAGAATTGCAACCTTATGCTTAATTCATATCTGAGTAAAATGAAGTCTGAAATAATCGGACTTCGTTTTTTTTTTTTTAATACTCAATGAAAGTCAAAGAGCAAACTAGGAGGCTAACCGCAGGTTGCTCAAAACAGTGTTTTGAGGTTGCAGATAGAAGCTGACGTGGTTTGAAGAGATTTTCGATGAGTATTAAGTCCTCATTTAAGCACTTTTATGATATACTGAAACTAACATGATTATTGGAGGTTAGGATGAAAAAACTCCCCTTAGTATTTTCAGGTTGTTTGCTAGGTTTGGCAGGAGCTGGAAATCTTATTTTAGATACGTTGCCGGTTCTGTCCCATCTGTTGAGTCTGACAGGTTTGATTTTGTGGATTTACTTTCTGATTCTTCATCTCTTTAATTGGAAGGAAACCAAGCAAGAATTGACCAAGCCCCCTCTTTTATCAGGGATGGCAACCTTTCCCATGGCTGGGATGATTTTATCAACTTATGTCTTTCGCGTATTCCCTCATCTTCCTTTGGTAGCGCAAGGGCTCTGGTGGTTTTCATTTTTCTTGGACTTGGCCTTGATTGCTGATTTCACCATCAAGTTTGCCTGTCCAGGTCGTAGGGTTCATGCGACTCCTAGCTGGACGGTTCTCTATGTGGGGATAGCGGTGGCTGCCTTGACCTATCCTCTGGTAGGCATCATCGAAATTGCCTATGCGACCTTGAGTTTTGGTTTTCTCTTGACCTTCTATCTCTATCCCCTTATTTATAGCGATTTAAAGAAACATCCACTCCCACTAGCCTTGCTTGGACAAGAAGGAATCTATTGCGCTCCCTTCTCTCTACTCTTGGCTTCTCTAGTTCGAGTTGGAGGAGCCAGTCTACCGACTTGGCTCTTGATTGTCATGATCTTGTCTTCTCAATCTTTCTTTTTCTTTGTTTTGACTCGCCTGCCCAATATTTTAAAACAAGGTTTTCAACCAGCCTTCTCAGCACTCACCTTCCCAACCATTATCACAGCTACTTCGCTTAAGATGGCTCAGGGAATCTTGAAACTTCCATTTCTGGATTATCTGGTAGTGGCTGAAACCGTTATTTGCCTCACTATTTTATTCTTTGTATTAGGCGCTTATCTGATTTGGTTACGAAAAAAGGTCTAGCTAGAAATAGCTAAACCTTATTTTTTATGGTTTGATAACTTCAGCTCCACCCATGTATGGACGAAGAACTTCAGGGATGGTCACAGATCCATCTTCATTTTGATAGTTTTCAAGAATAGCAGCCACTGTACGTCCAACTGCAAGTCCAGAACCGTTCAAGGTATGGAGCAATTTAACTTTGCCATCTGCTTCATCACGGTAACGGATTTGGGCACGACGGGCTTGGAAATCTTCTGTGTTTGAACAGCTTGAGATTTCACGGTAGGTATTTTGTGCAGGAATCCAAACTTCTAAGTCGTAAGTTTTGGCAGCTGAGAAGCCCATATCTCCAGTAGAGAGAGCAACGACACGGTATGGAAGGTTGAGTTTTTGAAGGATATTTTCAGCGTTGGCTGTCATTTTTTCCAATTCTTCGTAAGATTCTTCTGGCTTGGCAAATTTAACCATTTCAACTTTGTGGAATTGGTGCAAACGAATCAAGCCACGAGTATCACGGCCAGCTGAACCAGCCTCAGAACGGAATGATGGGCTCATAGCAGTGAAGTAGATTGGCAGGTCTTTACCGTCAAGAATTTCATCACGGTAGTAGTTTGTCAGAGGAACTTCAGCTGTAGGAATAAGGACATAATTGCTGTCGCTGAGTTCAAAAGTGTCTTCCTTGAATTTTGGATATTGACCAGTACCAAACATAGAGTCATGGTTAACCATGTAAGGCGTGATGACTTCCGTATAGCCTTCCTTTCCATGCTCATCCAACATAAAGTTGTAGATAGCACGTTCCAAACGAGCACCGAGGCCTTTATAGAAGAGGAAGCGAGCTCCTGTTACCTTACCACCGCGTTCCCAGTCAAGGATGCCAAGGTCTTCACCAAGATCCCAGTGAGCTTTAGGTTCGAAGTCAAACTCGCGTGGAGTCCCCCAACGGCGAACTTCCACATTGTCATCTTCATCAGCCCCAACAGGAACACTGTCAGCTGGGATGTTAGGAAGAGTCGTTGTAAATTCTGTCAATTTAGCATCGATGTCTGCCAATTCAGCATCCAAGGCTTTGACCTCAGCAGATAGAGTTTGCATGGCAGCAATCTTGTCATCTGCATTTTCCTTGTTGCGCTTAGCTTGGGCAATCTCAGCAGAAACTGTGTTGCGTTCTGCCTTGAGAGTTTCAACTTTGACCAAGATGTCACGACGCTTAGCATCGATTTCTTTCATCTCATTCAAGACAGCAGCATCTACACCACGTGTAGCCAATTTTTCTGCGACAGCATCAAAGTCTGTACGAATACGTTTGATATCTAACATAAGAACTCCTTTATGAAAAAAGCACACCTGACAAAGCGTTGGAGTGGCAGGGCCACGGTTCCATCCAACTTCACAGGTGTGCACTTGATTGTTTATGTAATTGTTACCAACGGTAGAATTTCACCTATCCCTCCTATCTGCTCGCAGCACCCGCAGACTTTCTGAAAGAAGAAGATAACCTACTTATCCGTTGCTATGATTATACTAAAGTTTCTACTTTTTTGCAAATAGATTTTTAAATTTTTGGCTAATTGTCTGAATCAGGGTAGGAAGTTTGACGACCTTGTCATTTCCCAGCTTTTCGCGTGCAATTTTGAGAATGGCACCTGAGTCTTTTGAAGCAAAGAGGAATTTTCCTTTGTCTGTAAAGACTTCGAAGTGGCGACTGATTTTTCGTCCAGTGACATTGGCTCCAATCTGATTGATATGGCTCCAAGGAATCTGGATAAATTGTTCGACATTGACATCTGGGTAAAATTCCAAGGCCTGATCTCCGACAAGGAATTTCCCAACTTTCCCAGCTATAGAGAGGTAGGAAGTGCCTGTCGTGCTGAGAAGCACTGTTTTATTAAGCGATTGGGCCATGATTAGTCTTCCTTACTTTCACCGAAAAAGGCATTGTAGAGGGCTTTGATAGCTGCTTTCTCTTGGTCTTTATTGACAACAAACATGATAGAAACTTCACTAGAACCTTGAGACATCATCTGGATGTTGATCTTATTTTCAGATAAAGCGCGAGTTACAGTAGCAGTTACTCCGATATGACTCTTCATTTTTTCTCCAACAATCATAATGATTGAAAGGTCGTGTTCGATTTCTGCATGGTCTACTTCAGCCTTTTGAACCAACTGACGCAGGATTTCTTCTTCCTTGATAGGAGTTAGTTCGCGAGAACGGAGGATGATTGAAAGATCGTCGATACCGGTTGGCATATGTTCCCAACCGATGTTAAGATCTTCAAGGATTTGCAGAACCTTGCGTCCAAATCCAACCTCACGGTTCATAAGGTATTTAGACATATTAATGCTGACAAAGCCTGAGTCACCAGCAATTCCCACAACTGGAAATTCATCACTACTGTGTTTTAGAACGATACGAGTACCTGGATGGTCAGGGTTGTTGGTATTCTTGATAACTAGAGGAATTTTTCCTCGGTAGGCAGGAAGAAGAGCTTCGTCATGAAGAACTGAGAATCCTGCATAGGCCAACTCACGCATTTCACGGTAGGTTAACTCAGGAATCGAGTGTGGTTGGTGGATAATACCAGGGTGGGCTGCAAAGATACCATCAACATCCGTAAAATTTTCATAGAGATCGGCCTTAACCCCTGCAGCAATGATAGAACCAGTGATGTCAGAGCCTCCACGTGAGAAGGTACAGATTTGATTTTCCTTGGTAACTCCAAAGAAACCAGGAATGACAAGGACTTCATTTGCATTTGTCAATTCTTCAATCTTGTCATAACTTGATGGAATGATGCGAGCGTGACCAGGTTCACTTGTGACCACAATACCAGCTTCTCGAGGGTGCACATAGCGTGCATCAATACCATTTTGGTTAAAATAGGCAGCAATCAATTTAGCATTGTTATTTTCACCGGCTGCTAGGAAAGTGTCGTAGAGAAATTCATTTTCTTCAATAGGAAGAGTGGCCAAGGCACGAATGCTTTTAGAAATTTTTTCTAGCACAGCTGGTTTAAGACCTAGTTCACTAACCATAGCGGTATAGCGATCGATAATCCAGCTTTGGCTCTTGCTAATATCGTTACCAGCAACATAGTCGCGGTAGTATTTAATCAAGGCATCCGTAACCTTAGTATCTTCAGCATTGCGTTTTCCTGGTGCAGAAACAACTACAAAACGACGCTCTGGATCGCTTTTTACGATGTTTAAAACTTTTTCTAATTGACTAGCAGAGGCAAGAGAGCTACCTCCAAATTTAACAACTTTCATAAGAACTCCTAAAGTAAGTATTTTATACGATTATAGCAGAAAGAAAGCCTTTTTTCAATCTGGAAAATAAGATGTTTTCTAGCCTAAAGCGCGCCTTTCCAATCGGCTGAGACACTTTCAGTCAAATTTTTCTTGCTTTCTGTTCCTAAAAAAGATATACTTTGAAAATAAAATGATTTAACAATCAATGAAAATCAAAGAGCANNGTCAGTAACCATACCTACGGCAAGGCGAAGCTGATGTGGTTTGAAGAGATTTTCGAAGAGTATAAACTGCTTATAAACTAAAAAGGAGTCCTGATGGAACACATTATTTATCGGCTTGAAGAGGATTTGGCAATTATTACTTTAAACCGTCCTGAGGTTGCAAATGGCCTTCATATTCCTATGTGTGAGGAGATTTTAGAAGCGCTGACTCTGGTAGAAGAGAATCCAGCTGTGCATTTTATCTTAATCAATGCCAATGGCAAAGTCTTCTCAGTTGGGGGAGATTTGGTAGAGATGAAGCGAGCAGTGGATGAGGATGATATTCCATCATTGACAAAAATCGCAGAATTGGTCAATACGATTTCCTATAAAATCAAACAAATAGCCAAACCTGTTTTAATGGAAGTTGACGGTGCTGTTGCAGGTGCCGCAGCGAATATAGCTGTTGCGGCAGATTTCTGTCTTGCAACGGATAAGGCTAAGTTTATCCAAGCCTTTGTTGGCGTTGGCTTGGCTCCAGATGCAGGTGGGATTCATCTCTTGAGCCGCAGTATCGGTGTGACGCGTGCTGCTCAATTAGCTATGACAGGAGAGGCTTTGACCGCAGAAAAAGCTCTGGAGTGGGGGCTAGTTTACCGTGTTTCCGAAGCTGATAAACTTGAAAAGACGAGAGAACAGCTTCTTAAAAAATTAAGACGTGGTTCAAGTAATTCCTATGCTGCCATTAAGAAGTTGGTTTGGGAGAGCCAATTTAAAGACTGGCAGGATTACGCTACTTTAGAACTGAATCTACAGGAATCCTTAGCTCAAACAGAGGATTTCAAAGAGGGAGTTCGGGCTCATTCGGAGAGAAGACGGCCTAAATTTACAGGAAAATAAAAAAATACTTGCATCATTCTTTGAACTTTGATATAATTCTCTTGTCAAATGTTTTGATTGTAAAAGTTTTTTTGAGAAGGAGGGATATGAAAAATGGACTACCAACGAATTAATGAATATTTAACATCTATATTTAACAATGTCCTTGTCATTGAGGAAGTGAGCTTGAGAGGTAGTCGTTTCAAGGATATCTCCATCAAAGAAATGCATACGATTGATGTGATTGGGAAATTCCCAGACGTGACACCAAGTCAAGTGTCAAAAGAGTTGATGGTGACTCTTGGGACAGTTACGACTAGTTTGAATAATCTCGAACGCAAGGGTTACATTGAACGCATTCGCTCAGAGCAGGATCGTCGTGTGGTGCATCTACATTTGACAAAGAAGGGTCGCTTGGTTCATAGGCTCCATAAACGCTTCCACAAGGCCATGGTTGAAAAAATCATTGATGGTATGAGTAAGGAAGAAATTGATGTTATGAGCAAAGGTTTGACCAATCTTTATCAATTTTTGGAGGATTTGAAATAATGGCTTTTGCAAAAATAAGCCAGGTTGCTCATTATGTGCCAGAGCAAGTGGTTACAAATCACGACTTGGCTCAGATTATGGATACCAATGATGAGTGGATTTCAAGTCGGACGGGAATACGACAAAGGCATATTTCAAGAACAGAATCTACCAGTGATTTGGCTACAGAGGTTGCTAAGAAACTGATGACAAAAGCTGGAATCACAGGGGAAGAGCTGGATTTTATCATCCTAGCCACCATTACTCCAGATTCGATGATGCCCTCTACAGCTGCTCGTGTCCAAGCTAATATTGGTGCTAATAAGGCCTTTGCTTTTGACCTAACAGCGGCTTGCAGTGGATTTGTATTTGCTCTTTCAACTGCTGAAAAGTTTATCGCTTCTGGTCGCTTTCAAAAAGGCTTGGTGATTGGTAGTGAAACCCTCTCTAAGGCAGTCGATTGGTCAGACCGATCAACAGCTGTATTGTTTGGAGATGGTGCTGGTGGCGTCTTGTTAGAAGCCAGCGAGCAAGAGCATTTCTTAGCTGAGAGCCTCAATAGCGATGGAAGTCGCAGCGAGTGTCTAACTTATGGGCATTCAGGCCTGCATTCTCCATTTTCAAATCAAGAAAATGCAGATTCATTTTTGAAGATGGATGGACGCGCAGTCTTTGATTTTGCTGTTCGGGATGTAGCCAAGTCTATCAAGCAGACCATTGTGGAATCTCCTGTAGAGGCGACAGACTTGGATTATCTGCTACTTCATCAGGCTAATGACCGTATTTTGGATAAGATGGCTAGAAAAATCGGGGTTAACCGAGATAAACTTCCAGCCAATATGATGGAATATGGCAATACCAGTGCAGCCAGTATCCCGATTTTACTTTCAGAGTGTGTAGAACAAGGTCTCATCCCTTTAGATGGTAGCCAGACTGTTCTGCTATCAGGCTTCGGTGGAGGCTTGACCTGGGGCACGCTCATTCTTACAATTTAGGTAATCATGTGGTGAACACATTGTTATAAAAACTATTTATTTTAAAGGAGTCCTATCATGGCAGTATTTGAAAAAGTACAAGAAATTATCGTTGAAGAACTTGGAAAAGACGCATCAGAAGTAACACTTGAATCAACTTTTGATGATTTGGACGCAGATTCATTGGACTTGTTCCAAGTAATCTCAGAAATCGAAGATGCTTTTGATATCCAAATCGAAGCAGAAGATGACTTGAAAACAGTTGGTGACTTGGTTGCTTACGTTGAAGAGCAAACAAAATAAGCAGAATATAAGATAGAAGGAGTAGGGAAACCCGCTCCCTCTTGTTTAGGCAATAGTTTGATTGTCAAATTATGACGGTATCGAACTATTACGTAAGCAAGAAACGATGGAGGCACTATGAAAACGCGTATTACAGAATTATTGAACATTGAGTATCCTATTTTCCAAGGAGGAATGGCTTGGGTTGCTGATGGTGATTTGGCAGGGGCTGTTTCCAAGGCTGGAGGACTAGGGATTATTGGTGGAGGAAATGCCCCGAAAGAAGTCGTCAAGGCAAATATTGACAAGATTAAATCGTTAACGGATAAACCCTTCGGTGTCAACATCATGCTCTTGTCTCCCTTTGTGGAAGATATTGTAGACCTCGTTATCGAGGAAGGTGTTAAGGTAGTGACAACAGGCGCAGGAAATCCTGGAAAATACATGGAACGCTTCCATGAAGCTGGGATCACGGTTATTCCAGTTGTACCAAGCGTTGCCCTAGCTAAACGAATGGAAAAAATTGGTGCGGACGCTGTTATCGCAGAAGGAATGGAAGCTGGGGGGCATATCGGTAAATTAACAACCATGACCTTGGTGCGCCAGGTTGCTGCTGCTGTATCTATTCCTGTTATTGCGGCAGGAGGGATTGCGGATGGTGAAGGTGCTGCGGCTGGCTTTATGCTAGGTGCAGAGGCTGTTCAGGTTGGAACGCGTTTTGTCGTTGCAAAAGAGTCTAATGCCCATCCAAATTATAAGGCCAAGATTTTAAAAGCTAGAGATATTGATACTACGATTTCAGCTCAACACTTTGGCCATGCTGTTCGAGCTATTAAAAACCAATTGACTCGTGATTTTGAAAAAGCTGAAAAAGATGCCTTTAAACAAGAAAATCCTGATTTAGAAATTTTTGAACAAATGGGAGCAGGTGCCCTAGCCAAAGCGGTTGTTCACGGAGATGTGGATGGTGGGTCTGTTATGGCAGGTCAAATTGCGGGGCTTGTTTCCAAAGAAGAAACCGTTGAAGAAATCCTAAAAGATTTGTACTATGGAGCAGCTAAGAAAATTCAAGAAGAAGCCTCTCGTTGGGCAGGAGTTGTAAGAAATGACTAAAACAGCCTTTTTATTTGCTGGTCAAGGTGCCCAGTATCTAGGGATGGGACGGGATCTCTATGATCACTACCCTATTGTCAAAGAAACGATTGATCAAGCGAGTCAGGTACTTGATTATGATTTGCGTCATCTCATTGATACGGAAGAAGAAAAACTCAATCAGACCCGCTATACGCAACCAGCTATTTTAGCAACTTCAGTTGCTATCTATCGTTTATTGCAAGAAAAGGGCTATCAGCCTGATATGGTTGCTGGTTTGTCTCTTGGAGAATATTCTGCCTTGGTGGCCAGTGGCGCCTTAGATTTTGAAGATGCGGTAGCCTTGGTCGCTAAGCGTGGCGCCTATATGGAAGAAGCGGCTCCTGCTGGATCTGGTAAGATGGTAGCAGTTCTCAATACACCAGTAGAGGTCATTGAAGAAGCCTGTCAAAAAGCTTCTGAACTTGGAGTAGTTACTCCAGCCAACTATAATACACCTGCACAAATCGTGATTGGTGGAGAAGTGGTTGCAGTCGATCGAGCTGTCGAACTTTTGCAGGAAGCAGGTGCCAAACGCTTGATTCCTCTCAAGGTGTCAGGTCCTTTTCATACCGCTCTCCTTGAGTCTGCTAGCCAAAAACTAGCTGAAACTCTAGCTCAGGGAAGTTTTTCAGATTTTACTTGTCCCCTAGTCGGCAATACAGAAGCTACAGTTATGAAAAAAGAAGACATTGCTCAACTTTTGACGCGTCAGGTCAAGGAGCCAGTTCGCTTCTATGAAAGTATTGCAGTTATGCAAGAAGCAGGCGTAACCAACTTTATCGAGATTGGACCGGGGAAAGTCTTGTCAGGCTTTGTTAAAAAAATTGATAAGACGGCTAAACTAGCCACTGTTGAAGATCAGGCGAGTTTGGAAGCCTTGCTAGAAAACGAGTAATCCCTTCTCCCATAAATACAAGAGGAAACAGGAGAAAAGAATGCAACTAAAAAATAAAAATATCTTTATTACAGGTTCGAGTCGTGGGATTGGTCTTGCCATCGCCCACAAGTTTGCTCAAGCAGGAGCCAACATTGTCTTAAACAGTCGTGGGGTCATCTCAGAGGACTTGCTAGCTGAGTTTGCAGACTATGGTGTCAAGGTGGTTCCCATTTCAGGGGATGTGTCGGATTTTGCAGATGCTAAGCGTATGGTTGAGCAAGCTATTGCAGAGCTGGGTTCAGTAGATGTTTTGGTCAACAATGCAGGGATTACCCAAGATACCCTTATGCTCAAGATGACAGAAGCAGATTTTGAAAAAGTGCTTAAAGTGAATCTGACTGGTGCCTTTAACATGACACAATCAGTCTTGAAACCGATGATGAAAGCCAGAGAAGGTGCTATCATCAATATGTCTAGTGTTGTTGGTTTGATGGGAAATATTGGTCAAGCTAACTATGCAGCTTCTAAGGCTGGTTTGATTGGTTTTACCAAGTCTGTGGCTCGTGAAGTGGCCAATCGCAATATCAGGGTTAATGCTATTGCACCCGGAATGATTGAGTCCGATATGACAGCTGTTCTATCAGACAAGGTAAAAGATGCCATGCTAGCGCAAATTCCCATGAAAGAATTTGGGCAGGCAGAACAGGTTGCAGATTTAACAGTATTTTTAGCAGGCCAAGATTATCTAACTGGTCAAGTGGTTGCCATTGATGGCGGCCTCAGTATGTAGCAGAAGCTAGAGGTAAAAAAGATGAAACTAAATCGCGTAGTAGTAACAGGTTATGGAGTAACATCTCCAATAGGAAATACACCAGAAGAATTTTGGAATAGTTTGACAAGTGGAAAAATCGGAATTGGTCAAATTACAAAATTTGATCACAGTGACTTTGATGTGCATAATGCGGCAGAAATTCAAGATTTTCCTTTTGATAAATACTTTGTAAAGAAAGATACCAATCGTTTCGATAACTATTCTTTGTATGCCTTGTACGCAGCCCAAGAAGCCGTTAATCATGCCAATTTAGATGTAGAGGCTCTTGACAAGGATCGTTTTGGTGTTATCGTTGCCTCTGGTATTGGTGGAATCAAAGAAATTGAAGATCAAGTGCTCCGCCTAAATGACAAAGGACCAAAACGTGTGAAACCATTGACCCTTCCAAAAGCTTTGCCAAATATGGCTTCAGGCAATGTTGCTATGCGTTTTGGAGCAAACGGTGTTTGTAAATCTATCAATACTGCCTGCGCTTCATCAAATGACGCGATTGGGGATGCTTTCCGCTCAATTAAGTTTGGTTTCCAAGATGTTATGTTGGTAGGTGGTTCAGAAGCCTCTATTACCCCTTTTGCTATTGCTGGTTTCCAAGCCCTAACAGCTCTCTCTACTACAGAGGATCCAGCTCGCGCTTCTATTCCATTTGATAAGGATCGCAATGGGTTTGTTATGGGAGAAGGTTCAGGGATGTTGGTTCTTGAAAGCCTTGAACACGCTGAAAAACGTGGGGCAACTATCCTTGCCGAAGTAGTTGGTTACGGAAATACTTGTGATGCCTACCACATGACTTCACCACATCCAGAAGGTCAGGGAGCTATCAAGGCCATCAAACTAGCCTTGGAAGAAGCTGAGATTTCTCCAGAGCAAGTAGCCTATGTCAATGCTCACGGAACATCAACTCCTGCTAATGAAAAAGGAGAAAGTGGTGCGATCGTGGCTGTTCTTGGTAAGGAAGTACCTGTATCATCAACCAAATCATTCACAGGACATTTGCTGGGTGCTGCAGGTGCGGTAGAAGCTATCGTCACAATCGAAGCTATGCGTCATAACTTTGTACCAATGACAGCTGGAACAAGCGAAGTATCAGATTATATCGAAGCCAATGTCGTTTATGGACAAGGCTTGGAGCAAGAAATTCCATACGCTATTTCAAATACCTTTGGTTTTGGTGGCCACAATGCAGTTCTTACTTTCAAACGTTGGGAGAATAAATAAGTATGAATTTAAACGATATTAAAGACTTGATGGCCCAATTTGACCAGTCAAGTTTGAGAGAATTTTCTTATAAAAATGGGACGGATGAGTTGCAGTTTAGCAAGAATGAAGCTAGACCTGTGCCTGAAGTTGCAGCTCAAGTCGCTCCAGCGCCCGTTCTAGCAACACCAAGTCCAGTAGCTCCTACATCTGCTTCAGTAGAAACTGTAATAGAAGAAGTTCCAGCTCCAGCTGAAACAAGTGTGACTGCTGAGGGAGATGTTGTAGAGAGCCCACTTGTTGGAGTGGCTTACTTGGCTGCTGGTCCAGATAAACCTGCCTTTGTAACAGTTGGTGATAGTGTTAAAAAAGGCCAAACATTGGTCATTATCGAAGCCATGAAAGTCATGAATGAAATCCCAGCTCCTAAGGATGGTGTGGTAACGGAAATTCTCGTTTCTAATGAAGAAATGGTTGAGTTTGGTAAAGGATTGGTACGAATCAAATGATTGATATTCAAGGAATTAAAGAAGCCCTTCCCCACCGTTATCCTATGCTCCTAGTGGACCGTGTGTTGGAAGTGAGCGAGGATACTATTGTTGCTATCAAAAATGTGACCATTAACGAGCCTTTCTTTAACGGCCACTTTCCTCAATACCCAGTTATGCCAGGTGTTCTGATCATGGAAGCCTTGGCGCAAACAGCTGGTGTCTTGGAATTATCAAAACCTGAAAATAAAGGTAAACTAGTCTTTTACGCTGGTATGGACAAGGTTAAGTTCAAGAAGCAAGTTGTACCAGGCGACCAATTGGTTATGACGGCAACGTTTGTCAAACGTCGTGGCACGATTGCTGTGGTTGAAGCAAAGGCTGAAGTGGATGGCAAGCTTGCGGCCAGTGGTACTCTTACCTTTGCAATTGGGAACTAAGGAGGTTCTCCATGTTTCGAAAAATTTTAATTGCCAATCGTGGTGAAATTGCGGTTCGTATTATTCGTGCGGCGCGTGAATTGGGCATTGCGACCGTAGCAGTCTATTCAACTGCTGATAAGGAAGCCCTTCATACTCTTTTAGCAGATGAAGCAGTTTGTATCGGCCCTGGTAAGGCAACAGAGTCTTATCTCAATATCAATGCGGTTCTATCAGCTGCAGTCTTGACTGAGGCAGAAGCTATTCACCCTGGTTTTGGCTTTCTCAGTGAAAATTCCAAATTTGCGACCATGTGTGAAGAGGTAGGGATCAAGTTTATCGGTCCATCTGGCCATGTTATGGATATGATGGGGGATAAGATCAATGCGCGTGCTCAGATGATTAAAGCAGGAGTGCCTGTCATTCCAGGTTCAGATGGAGAAGTACATAACTCTGAAGAAGCTTTGATTGTTGCTGAAAAAATTGGCTATCCTGTTATGCTCAAGGCTTCAGCGGGTGGAGGTGGTAAAGGGATTCGTAAGGTTGAAAAACCAGAAGACCTCGTTTCAGCCTTTGAAACTGCCTCTAGTGAAGCTAAGGCCAATTATGGCAATGGTGCTATGTACATAGAACGGGTCATCTATCCAGCTCGTCACATCGAGGTTCAAATCCTAGGAGATGAGCACGGGAATGTGATTCACTTGGGTGAACGGGATTGTTCTCTTCAACGAAATAATCAAAAGGTTTTGGAAGAAAGTCCTTCAATTGCAATCGGAAAAACGCTGCGTCATGAAATCGGTTCTGCTGCTGTTCGAGCTGCAGAGTCTGTTGGCTATGAGAATGCAGGGACCATTGAGTTTCTTCTTGATGAAGCAAGTAGCAATTTCTATTTCATGGAGATGAATACTCGTGTACAAGTAGAACATCCAGTAACAGAGTTTGTTTCAGGTGTGGATATCGTTAAGGAACAAATTCGCATTGCGGCAGGTCAACCTCTGTCTGTTAAGCAAGAAGATATTGTCCTACGCGGTCATGCCATCGAGTGTCGTATCAATGCAGAAAATCCAGCCTTTAACTTTGCTCCAAGTCCAGGTAAGATTACCAATCTCTATCTTCCAAGTGGTGGAGTTGGCTTGCGCGTGGATTCAGCAGTTTATCCAGGCTATACTATTCCGCCCTATTATGATAGTATGATTGCCAAAATCATCGTTCATGGAGAAAATCGTTTTGATGCACTTATGAAAATGCAACGTGCCCTCTATGAATTAGAGATTGAAGGGGTGCAGACCAATGCAGATTTCCAGCTTGATCTCATTTCAGATCGCAATGTCATTGCTGGAGATTACGATACTTCCTTCTTGATGGAAACCTTCTTACCTAAATATCAAGAAAAAGAATAAAATGACTTCAAGAGTTTAAACCGAAAAGGGGAATCAATGGCTCTATTTAGTAAAAAAGATAAGTATATTCGAATCAATCCCAATCGTTCGGTTAGGGAAAAACCTCAAGCCAAGCCAGAGGTTCCAGATGAATTATTCTCCCAGTGTCCGGGTTGTAAGCATACCATCTACCAGAAGGATCTGGGAAGTGAGCGTATCTGTCCGCACTGTAGTTATACCTTTCGTATTTCTGCCCAAGAACGCTTGGCTTTAACGATTGATATGGGAACCTTCAAGGAATTGTTTACAGGGATTGAAAGCAAGGATCCCTTGCATTTTCCTGGTTATCAAAAGAAACTAGCAACCATGCGTGAAAAAACAGGTCTGGATGAAGCTGTTGTGACAGGAACTGCTCTTATTAAAGGTCAGACTGTGGCTCTTGGGATTATGGATTCCAACTTTATCATGGCTTCTATGGGTACGGTTGTAGGGGAAAAAATCACTCGCTTATTTGAGTATGCGAGTGTTGAAAAATTGCCAGTTGTGCTCTTCACAGCCTCTGGTGGAGCCCGTATGCAGGAAGGAATCATGAGTCTCATGCAGATGGCTAAGATCTCTGCAGCGGTTAAACGCCATTCAAATGCTGGTCTCTTTTACCTGACCATTTTGACAGATCCAACGACAGGTGGAGTGACAGCTTCTTTCGCTATGGAAGGCGATATCATTCTGGCTGAACCACAGAGCTTGGTTGGTTTTGCTGGGCGTCGTGTCATTGAAAATACGGTTCGTGAAAGCTTGCCTGAGGGGTTCCAAAAGGCAGAATTCCTATTGGAGCATGGATTTGTGGATGCTATTGTCAAAAGAAGAGACTTACCAGATACGATTGCTAGTCTAGTCAGATTGCACGGAGGGGGTCCCAGATGAATATTGCAAAAATAGTCAGAGAAGCGCGTGAGCAGAGTCGCTTGACAACTTTGGACTTTGCGACAGGCATTTTTGATGAATTTATCCAATTACATGGTGACCGTTCTTTTCGTGATGATGGTGCAGTTGTTGGTGGTATCGGCTGGCTTGGAGATCAAGCTGTAACAGTGGTTGGTATCCAAAAAGGCAAGAGTTTACAAGATAACCTCAAGCGGAATTTTGGTCAACCGCATCCAGAAGGCTACCGCAAGGCCCTACGGTTGATGAAACAGGCTGAAAAATTTGGCCGTCCAGTTGTGACCTTTATCAATACAGCAGGTGCCTATCCTGGTGTGGGAGCGGAAGAACGTGGACAGGGAGAAGCCATTGCTCGCAATCTCATGGAAATGAGTGATCTGAGAGTTCCTATTATCGCTATCATTATCGGTGAAGGTGGTTCAGGTGGTGCTCTGGCTCTAGCAGTCGCAGACCGTGTCTGGATGCTGGAAAATTCTATCTATGCTATTCTCAGTCCAGAAGGCTTTGCTTCCATTCTATGGAAGGACGGCAGTCGTGCCATGGAAGCAGCAGAGTTGATGAAAATCACTTCACACGAGTTATTAGAAATGGACGTGGTGGATAAAGTGATTTCTGAAGCAGGACTTTCTAGTAAGGAACTGATTAAGAATGTCAAAAGAGAACTTCAAGCTGAGCTAGCTAGACTTTCACAAAAACCGCTAGAAGAGCTGTTGGAAGAACGTTATCAACGATTTAGAAAATACTAATACAAAAACTAGAACTGGCAGTCAGTTCTAGTTTTTATTGCTTCTTATACTCAATGAAAATCAAAGAGCAAACTAGCAAGCTAGCCGCAGGCTGCTCAAA
>NZ_VMMI01000025.1:0-1529 GCF_013277125.1 Streptococcus sp. 4094
TAACTTCTCAAAGTAACTTCCACTTGCCTAACCAAAGTGGAAATTAGTCTAAAACGGATTTTTATGGTGGAATTAAGTATGAGACGTTTGAGTTAGAAACGAGGCTCACTATGACAAAACATAAACACCTTACCCTTTCAGACCGTAATGATATCCAATTGGGCTTAGAGCGCGGTGAAACCTTCAAAGCTATCGGGCAACTTGTTCTAAAAGACCCGACTACTGTTTCTAAAGAAGTCAAACGAAACAAACAAATTAGATACTCTACCTCTAACAACCTTCCTTGCCCTTTACTCGATAAGGCTCCCTTTGTCTGTAATGGATGTCCTAAAAGAAGACAGAATTGTGGCTATAAGAAGATCTTCTACCTCGCTAAACAAGCTCAAAAACAGTACGAACAAACTCTTGTTGAATCTCGTGAAGGAACTCCTCTTAATTCTCAGACTTTCTGGGATATGGACAAAATCATTTCTGATGGGGTTAAAAAAGGACAACACATCTATCATATTCTGAAAACTCATAACCTTGATGTTAGCTCCTCGACTGTCTATCGACACATCCGAAAAGGTTACCTGTCTATCGCTCCGATTGATCTTGCCAGAGCCGTTAAATTCAAAGAAAGACGGAAAAGTAAGCTACCTTCCATCCCTAAAGAAGCTAAAAAAGGCCGTTCCTATGAGGATTTCCAAAACTATTTAGCACTGAATCAACTAGACTCTTGGCTGGAAATGGATACGGTTATGGGTAGAATGGGAGGTAAAGTCCTACTCACCTTCAATCTATCTTTCTGTAACTTTATCTTCGCTAGACTTCTGGATAATAAAACTGCCCTTGAGGTTACCAAACACCTCTATGATATTAAGAACACTCTTCACCAAGCGGACAAAGATTTCTTCCAACTCTTTCCTGTCATTCTTACCGATAATGGTGGAGAGTTTGCAAGGGTTGATGACATCGAAATGGATGTGCGAGGAGAGAGTAAGCTATTCTTTTGTGACCCTAATCGCTCTGACCAGAAAGGCAGAATTGAGAAAAATCACACGCTGATTCGCGACATTCTACCTAAAGGAACTTCTTTTGACAACTTAACTCAAGAGGACATCAATCTCGTTTGTTCGCATGTCAACAGCGTCAAACGTGCTGCTTTGAATGGAAAGTCAGCCTATGAACTCTTTGTCTTTACCTATGGAGAAGAAATTCCTAAGCTTCTAGGCATTTCTAAAATACCTGCAGAAGACGTTTGTCAGTCTTCTACATTACTCCAACATAAGTTCTAAAAACTAATCTTTAACCGCATTCAAACGTCTCACACTAACTTCCACCATAGCGGAACTTAATCTGAAACGCTTTCAGATAAGGGGATTTTGTGCGCTCTTTTTTTCGATTCATTTTGGTTACAAAAGCAATAAAATCAAGCATGATTAAAACCAGTGGAACTTACCCTGACACGGATTTCCACTGGTTTTTACGATTTTTATCAGACTAACTTCCACTTGGATTAACGGTGGAAGTTAGTTTGGGAATTTACC
>NZ_VMMI01000026.1:0-733 GCF_013277125.1 Streptococcus sp. 4094
TAACTTCTCAAAGTAACTTCCACTTGCCTGACCAAAGTGGAAATTAGTCTAAAACGGATTTTTATGGTGGAATTAAGTGTGAGACGTTTGAGTTAGAAACGAGGTCTACTATGACAAAACATAAACACCTTACCCTTTCAGACCGTAATGATATCCAATTAGGTTTAGAGCGCAGTGAAACCTTCAAAGCTATTGGACAATCCATTCTAAAAGACCCGACTACTGTTTCTAAAGAAGTCAAACGAAACAGACAAGTCCGAGAGTCTACATGCCATAACCTTCCTTGCCCTCTACTCGACAAAGCTCCCTTTGTCTGTAACGGCTGCCCTAAAAGAAGACAGAATTGTGGCTATAAGAAGATCTTCTACCTCGCTAAGCAAGCTCAAAAACAATACGAACAAACTCTTGGAGAAGCTCGTGAAGGAACTCCCCTCAATTCCAAGACCTTCTGGGACATGGACAAAGTCATTTCTGATGGGGTTAAAAAAGGACAACACATCTATCATATTCTCAAAACTCATAACCTTGATGTCAGCTCCTCAACTGTCTATCGACACATCCGAAAAGGGTACCTATCTATCGCTCCGATTGATCTTGCCAGAGCCGTTAAATTCAAAGAAAGACGAAAAAGTAAGCTACCTTCCATCCCTAAAGAAGCTAAAAAAGGCCGTTCCTATGAGGATTTCCAAAACTATTTAGCACTGAATCAACTAGACTCTTGGCTGGAAATGGA
>NZ_VMMI01000027.1:0-36357 GCF_013277125.1 Streptococcus sp. 4094
TGACGCGGTTTGAAGAGATTTTCGAAGAGTATAAATAGGCTGAAAAGGTTCCAGCCACAGCATGGACTATTATAACACATTCAGGAAAGAGAAAAAAGTCTGTTGATTGTAATCAGACAGACTCCATTTTATTCCATCGTATCAAAAGCGAGACTTGGCTTGGCATTGAAATCCAAGTCTTGCTCATATTCAGATTCATCCATTATGCGATACTCATGCCGTATTTTATAATGAATCATATTTTAAAAATACCAGACCACACTATTCCCTGCTTGTATTTAGCTTCTTTCTTTTGGACAAATTTTGCTAAATCCAACAACTCTGTCGGCGGTTCACCTTTAAAGTTCAATAATTCTTTAGAGACGGCAAATGAGAGACGTACAGCTAGCAAATCTTCACTACTACTAGAAAACTGTTTCGCTGTTTCTAGCAATTGCTTCCTAAATTCTTCCGTCAAGCTGATTTCTTTATTATTGTACAGGGAATGAATTAAAATTTGTAACTGACTCTGTTTTCCCATCGTTTACCTCATCTTATCTAGGACGCCAAGTTTCACTTTTAGTCCAGCTATTTACAGTATGCTCAGAATTAAACATATACTGTCCGAATTCCCATCTATAAACCACTTCTGCGACTTAGGATTTGCTTCAAGTGCTTTACAAGTATAGTATAACACAGAAATTGGCTTATTTTAGAAAATCGCATATTTGACATTTTTTCTCACAAAAATATCACATTTGCGATTGTTAACTAATCGATAAGTTCTTTGTATTGCTGAAAACGCAATTCGAAGAGGGCTAGCAATTGTGGATTTTCTAATACTTGCAGAGATTGGAGATAGCTTTCAATCTCTTTTTGATTGCTTCCTTTGGTTTGAAGAAAAATCAGCATTTTCTTTAAAAACTGCCACGATACTTTTTCAAAAACATCATATGGTCGCAATATGCTCTCCAACTCGGCTTCAAATAAAAGTTTCTTCATAGTAATTTAAAACTTTTTACCCAAATCAAATACTCTAAAATTTTCATCTTTTTAAGTCCTAGTGCCATAACATAAGAATCTGACTAATACCATTGTAAACTATATGCAGTCCAATAGGCCAATAAATGGACTTTGTCACTCTAAATAAGACTGCAAATATAAGACCGCCTCCCATATAGACGCAAAAGTCTGTCAATACCCAACCATGACTACTAATGTGCAAGATTCCAAATAATATAGCTGATCCGAGTACATTCAGTCCCCATTTCTTCCCTTTCTCCAGAGCTGTCATCACTAATCCACGATAAATCATGTCTTCAAAAATGGGACCTGCAATCACAGGATAAAAAAAATACATCAAAAATGCCGTAGCTCCTGTAAAAGTAGGAGCAGCATGTTGATAAGAAATTTCATTTCGAGTAGGTGGGAAAAGAAAAAAGGTGACAAAATTCCAAGCAACAAAAGCAAGCAGAGCTAGGAAGGAATAGAAAAGATAGGATCTTTTAAACTTTCTACTGTTGATTTTCTGCCATTTCCCCGACCAAATCATAGCAATAAGAGCAAATAAAACCACAAGAAAATGCAACATCATATCCGACAGATAATAGCCAAAGTCAGATAGACCAATAGCAAAGTCGCTAGATAAAACCAGACCACTAAGGTACTGATAAGCAATGACGAGTAGGAATGCTATAAAAAAGTAATAATGTAAGGTTATCTTTTTCATTCTATTTTCTCCTATACTATGAAATAAAGACAGCCCCTACCCAAGAAAAAGGCAAGGGCTTTGAATATCAATAACGACGTCTAGTCGCAGGAGCTGGAGGAGCAAAGTTAAAGTAGTTTTGCCATAGAGCACCTCCTCCATAACCTCCTCCAATATAAGCCAATGGAGGGTGTTCCTGTCCTCCATAAACTGTCTGCAACTCAGCTTCTGTCAATTCCATCGTTTCTGCAAATTGTAAATTTAACATCTTTTATACTCCTTCAATCGTTTTCTTCTTGTAAACCACTTCTGCGACCTAGGATTTGCTTCAAGTGCTTTACAAGGACAGTATAACACGAAAATTGGCTTATTTTTGAAAATCGCATATTTGATATTTTTTCTTATAGAAATTTCAGATTTGCGATTTTGGTGGATTTGATTATTTCCCTGGTATAATAAAGTTACTACTAACAAGGAGGGATATAATGATGAAAAAAAGAAAAATCCAACTGATACTCCTGCTTATTTCGGAGTGGGTTATCGTCTTCCCGTTTCTAATCAATCGATAAGTTCTTTGTATTGCTGAAAACGCAATTCGAATAGAGCTGTTAATTGTGGATTTTCTAATACTTGCAGAGATTGGATAAAGTGTTCAATCTCTTTTTGATTGCTTCCTTTAGTTTGAAGAAAGACACTCATTTTCTTTAAAAATTGCCACGATACTTTCTCAAAAACATCGTACGGACGCAACATGCTCTCCAACTCGGCTTCGAAGATTGGGATGTATGAGAAAAGTTTTCGCTCCATGAGTTCTGATAAGATATTTAAGAGTCCTTGCTTCATATACAGTCTATTATGTACCAACTCTTTAAATTCCTTGGATTTTTCAAGCAAAGAGGTTGATAAAAAGATTAGGTCTTGATTGCTCAAGAAGGGCATAGTATTGCAAAAAAGATAAAGTTCAAACCAGGTCCAAGACTCAATAGCATAGAGATAAGTAGTCAAAAACTCCCTATCCTCCTCTGTTAGCAGATAGCTCTTATTTAAGGAATGAATAGCATTTTTAATCACAATGGCATTCAAACAACGATAGCTCTCTGCCATCTGTCCTTGCTCGACTTCCTCCAACAGTTGCTCTAAGCCAGCTATATCTTGGTGGGCAAAGCGATCCACAACCCTCCTACCAATCTGCATATGTGGAGATTCTTGATAGTTATTGAGCTTATGACCAAACTCATCAAAATTCATATTGATCCCTTGGATGGCTAGGATCAACTTATCTGCAGATAGCATAGACTGCCCTAGTTCGAACTTGGATAGCTGAGAAGCTGTTAGTCCAGCACAAGCCACATCTGACTGTTTGAGCTTTCTAGCCAAGCGCAATTCCTTGTAAAATTCTCCCAATTCCATTCTCTCAATCATCTTGCCACCTCCTAGCTTTTGCATATTATATCATTATTTTTATAGTTTTGTCAAAATATTCTGACACTTTAAACAGTGAAAAAGCCAGCCTTAAGCTGACTCTTTATTCTATAGTATCAAAAGCGAGACTTGGTTTGGCATTGAGATCCAAGCCTGAGAAGTTTTCTTTGTTCCACTCGCTGACGCTGGCATAGGCAATCATTCCTGCATTGTCTCCGCAAAGACGCAGAGGTGGAATGATAACCTTGACGTCAGTGATTTCGGCCGCTAGGCGTTCTCTGAGGCCTTTATTGGCTGCTACCCCACCTGCCACAACTAGAGTTTTAACAGGGTATTTCTCCAAAGCCTTCTTAGTTTTTGCCATAAGAATATCCAAGACAGCTGCTTGGAAGGAAGCACACAAATCCTCTGTGGACAAGCTCGCTCCCTTTTGCTCGGCATTGTGGTGAAGATTGATAAAGGCAGACTTCAAACCAGAGAATGAAAACTCCAGATTATCTTCCTTGATCATGGCACGAGGGAAATCATAAATATCCTGTCCCTGATGAGCTAGCTCGTCAATCTCACGACCAGCAGGATAGGTCAAGCCCATGACACGGCCGACCTTATCATAGGCCTCGCCAACCGCGTCATCTCGCGTTTCTCCAACAATCTTGTAGTCACCAGCCTCGGAAACATAGACCAACTCCGTATGTCCACCGCTAACCAAGAGGGCTAGCAAGGGAAACTCCAAAGGCTCCACACTCTGAGCGGCCATGAGGTGGCCAGCCATGTGGTTAACGGGAATTAGCGGAAGTCCATGTGCCCAAGCAAAGGCCTTAGCAGCTGACAAGCCAACTAGCAAGGCTCCGACCAAGCCTGGTCCATAGGTAACCGCAACAGCTGTCACATCCTCTTCCGTAATCCCTGCTTCTGCTAGCGCCTCCTCGATACAGGCTGTAATGACCTCGACATGGTGACGACTGGCTACTTCAGGCACTACGCCCCCAAAACGTTTATGACTCTCAATTTGACTAGCAATGACATTGGACAAGAGCTCATCGTCATTTTTCAAGACGGCGACACTGGTCTCATCACAGGATGTCTCAAATGCTAAAATATATCTATCCTTCATCTATTTCTCTCTTCATGATGATGGCGTCCTCGACTGGGTCATGGTAGTAGGCATTTCGCTCAGCGATGACCGCCATCTTTTCTTTCTTGTAAAATGCTTGCGCTCGTTGATTTGACTTTCTGACTTCGAGGAAAATCTCTTTGTCTGTCGGCAGTGTCGCAAACAAGGCAGAGGCTAGCCCCTGACCTTGATAGGCTTTTTTGACAGCGATCTGCAATACTTCTGCTTCAAAAAGATTCTCCTGAACAGCTAAAAATCCAATCACTTCTTCCCCATCATAAGCCAGAGCATACCAAGTCTGGTCTTGGGACAGGTCTGCTTGGATTTGTTCCAGCGTCCAAGGGCTAACCGAGTAAACAGCTGCCATAACAGCATAGATGGCTTGAGCCAAGTCAGGCTGCTGTTGGATTCGTTTAATTTCTATCATAGGCGTTTAATGTAAGACTCGCCAGACTCGGTGTGGTTCTTGAGCCAGTTTTCCTCAGCCTCGACTCGTTTGAGGTAATTCGGCACAAAATCATGCAAGGAGTCTGCTTCCTTGTCCCAGGCCCAGAGAGCTAGATTGGCTGCATTAGGCAAGGTTTCTTTGAAATTAGTCCTTGGCAAGTGTTCTTGAATCTGCTCCACAAAGGGGCCAACTTCTCCGACAAAGGTTACCTGACTAGCGCCCTTGATTAGCTCAATCACTCTCTCAAAGGAAAGGTGCGCTTCTGGCATGACAGGTTTAGCATTTTCATAAAATCCTGCGTACACATTATTGCGACGCGCATCCATCAAAGGAACGAAGAGACCTTCTTGTTGGTAGGGCACCAGAGCCAAGAGGCTAGACATACCAACCAACTCAATGTTCAGAGTATGAGCCAAAGTCTTGGCAGTTGCGACCGCAATTCGCAAGCCTGTGTAGCTACCTGGTCCTTCCGCCACCACGATTCGGTCCAAGTCCTTGGGAGTCCAGTCCAAACTCGCCATCAAAAAATCGATGGCAGGCATGAGGGTAATACTGTGATTTTTCTTGATGTTAATAGTAGTCTCAGCAAGAACCTGCTTGTCCTCTAAAATAGCGAGAGAAAGAGCCTTGCTGGACGTATCAAAAGCTAATACTTTCATAACACATTCCTATCTTTTTGTCTGCTTACTATTATACTACAAAAGCTGGCACATGGGAATTTTCTTTATCCCCAAACAAGAGTGCCCTCACTTAACTAAAAATAATTTAAAAAAATGTTCACTTTTCCTTTTCTTTTACGAATATAAAAGTGAACAAGAAAAAAGGAGGAAAGTTCAATGACAAATTTTGACGTTCTTGACAATCAATTTTTATCCTTATCTGAAAATGAATTATCAGATATTGATGGCGGTCTCGCTCCCTTGGTTATCTTTGGAGTAGCAGTATCTTGGAAAGCTATTGCAGGTGGAACAGCACTTATAGGTTCTGGTTTGGCAGCTGGTTATTTTTTAGGAGGAGATTAATATGATGAAAGATTTGAACAACTATTGTGAAATTTCTAATAAGGAATTGCAAGAAATAAAGGGTGGCTTTGGTGTAGGTGTTGGTATCGCTTTATTTATGGCAGGTTATACCATTGGAAAAGACCTTCGTAAAAAATTTGGTAAGTCATGCTAAATAAAAAACACATTTTTAGAAAGATAAATTTTATTATCTTTATCTCTTACAGTTTGCTCAGCATTCTCAATGATTTAAACATGACTACTATCCCTTTACCAATTGATTTATCTGTTTGTATTGTTTTATTTTTATGCTTCAACTCTATTTTTGAACAGAAGAATCATTAACATAAAACTAATAAGCTATGAAAATTCGATTGTCATGTCATTTTAGAAAAATGCAAAGACCACCTCATCTTGATAGATGGGGTGGAATTTTCGTGTCGTAAATCTACTATCTCTATATCCCCAAACAAAAAGCCCCAGCATAAGCGGGGCATCTAAGCATTTAATCCAAAGTAAAATACAAACCAAACGACATAGGTTACGAGGAGGAGAAAAAGCGAGTAGAGAGTCACAAAAGTAATTTTCCACAAGAACTTGGTTTGTCGTCGTTCCAGTTTTGCAAATAGAAGATTCCCTCCATAAACGCAAGCAACAAAAACAATAAAAGCTACCAAGCGAGCTCCGATAGCAAAAGCAAATAAGTTATACATAGGGCAACCTCCTTGACTTAAAAACTATATGGAATTATGACAAACAATAAATTTCACTTCCGTTGTCAATATAACACATTTTCTTTATTTTTGCAAGCGCTTACCAAAGAAATCGTCCCCTGACTTTCTCGTTTCCGTCTTTTACTAATTTTTCATTTTGTGGTATAATTGAAATAATTGTAACGAATCAAGGTCAATCTAGACACAAAATGGAATGAAATCAAGCAAATCTATGCTAAAAGTTTGGAATAAGCTGACCTGTAAAATAGAAAGGAACTATATGATTTACAAAGTTTTTTATCAAGAAACAAAAGAACGTAGCCCACGACGTGAAACAACACGCGCACTATACCTAGACATCGATGCCAGCTCAGAACTTGAGGGCCGTATCGCTGCTCGCCAACTTGTCGAAGAAAATCGCCCAGAGTACAATATCGAGTATATCGAACTCTTGTCTGACAAATTGCTAGATTACGAAAAAGAAACTGGCGCCTTCGAAATCACGGAGTTCTAATATGGCCTATACTCTTAAACCTGAAGAAGTTGGCGTTTTTGCCATCGGTGGTCTGGGAGAAATCGGGAAAAACACATACGGAATTGAATACCAAGACGAGATTATCATCGTCGATGCTGGGATTAAATTCCCAGAAGATGACTTGCTGGGTATCGACTACGTCATTCCTGATTACTCTTACATTGTAGACAATATCGATCGCGTCAAGGCTGTTTTGATTACCCACGGACACGAGGACCACATCGGTGGGATTCCATTCCTACTCAAGCAAGCAAATGTCCCAATCTATGCTGGACCACTTGCCTTGGCTTTAATCCGTGGTAAACTCGAAGAACATGGCCTCCTGCGCAACGCCAAACTTTACGAAATCAACCACAACACTGAGTTGACCTTTAAAAATCTCAAGGCAACTTTCTTTAGAACGACTCACTCTATTCCAGAGCCTTTGGGGATTGTCATTCATACTCCTCAAGGGAAAATCGTTTGTACGGGTGACTTCAAGTTTGACTTAACACCAGTTGGTGAACCAGCAGATTTGCACCGTATGGCTGCGCTTGGTGAAGAAGGCGTGCTCTGTCTCCTGTCTGACTCAACAAATGCAGAAGTGCCAACCTTTACCAACTCTGAAAAAGTCGTTGGCCAGTCCATCATGAAGATTATCCAAGGCATCGAAGGACGTATCATCTTTGCATCCTTTGCCTCAAATATCTTCCGTCTCCAACAAGCAACAGAAGCCGCTGTTAAGACTGGACGTAAGATTGCGGTCTTTGGTCGTTCGATGGAAAAGGCCATTGTCAACGGAATTGAGCTTGGCTACATAAAAGCTCCAAAAGGAACCTTTATCGAGCCAAATGAAATCAAAGACTACCCTGCAGGAGAAATTCTGATCCTCTGTACAGGTAGTCAGGGCGAGCCTATGGCAGCCCTCTCTCGTATCGCCAACGGAACCCACCGTCAGGTACAGCTCCAACCCGGTGATACCGTTATCTTCTCTTCAAGTCCCATCCCTGGAAACACTACTAGCGTCAACAAGCTGATTAACATCATTTCTGAAGCTGGTGTCGAAGTTATCCACGGTAAGGTTAACAATATCCATACATCTGGACACGGTGGCCAGCAAGAGCAAAAACTTATGCTCCGCTTGATTAAGCCAAAATACTTCATGCCTGTCCACGGTGAATACCGCATGCAAAAAGTCCACGCTGGACTAGCGGTAGATACTGGTGTTGAGAAGGACAATATCTTTATCATGAGCAATGGTGATGTGCTTGCCCTTACTGCTGACTCAGCTCGTATCGCAGGTCATTTCAACGCCCAAGACATCTATGTAGATGGAAATCGTATCGGTGAAATCGGTGCTGCTGTCCTCAAAGATCGTCGTGATCTATCTGAAGACGGTGTCGTTCTAGCAGTCGCAACTGTTGACTTCAAATCACAGATGATTCTATCTGGTCCAGACATCCTCAGCCGAGGCTTTGTCTACATGAGAGAGTCTGGCGACTTGATTCGCCAAAGCCAACGCATCCTCTTCAATGCCATTCGTATCGCACTGAAAAATAAGGATGCTAGCGTGCAATCTGTCAATGGTGCCATTGTCAACGCTATTCGCCCCTTCCTCTATGAAAATACAGAACGTGAACCGATCATCATCCCTATGATCCTCACACCAGATGAAGAATAAATCATAAAACAGCCCCGATTTTCGGAGCTGTTTTTCTCTATGCTTTCTTTTCTTGATTTTTAGAAATACTACGATTTTTACCTTCCAGATACACCATCAAAATAGAAATATCTGCTGGGTTTACTCCCGAAATACGGCTGGCTTGACCAATAGTTTCTGGATTGATAAGTTTGAACTTCTGGCGAGCTTCTGTCGCGATAGAATCAATATCATCCCAGTCGATATTGGCTGGAATGCGTTTTTCTTCCATGCGTTTCATCTTAGCAACCTGGTCCATGGCTTTGGAAATATAGCCTTCATACTTGATTTCTGTTTCAATCAATTCGATAATCTTGTCATCCAAGTCCTCTGCAGCTGGTCCGATGAAGGCCACCACATCTTGATAAGAAACTTCTGGACGGCGAAGGAATTCCTTGGCTGTCACTGCATCGGTCAACGGCTTGAAGCCCATCTCCTCAACCTTAGCATTGGTTTCTTTGACTGGCTTGAGTTTGATACTGTCTAGGCGCTTCATCTCATTGTCAAACTGATTTTTCTTGATTTCAAAGCGAGCCCAGCGTTCATCATCCACAAGTCCAATCTCGCGTCCCATCTCTGTCAAACGCATATCGGCATTGTCATGACGGAGAATGAGGCGGTATTCAGCACGACTGGTCAAAAGGCGATAAGGCTCAATGGTTCCCTTGGTCACCAAGTCGTCAATCATGACCCCAATATAACCGTCACTGCGCTTCAAAATCAACTCAGGCTTGCCTTGGATTTTCAGAGCCGCATTGATACCCGCGATAATCCCTTGACCAGCAGCTTCTTCGTAACCTGACGTTCCATTTGTCTGACCAGCAGTGAAGAGACCTGAGATTTTCTTGGTTTCCAGAGTCGCACGCAACTGATGAGGCAAGACCATGTCGTACTCGATGGCATAACCTGTTCGCATCATCTCTGCATTTTCCAACCCTTTGATAGAATGAACCAAGTCACGTTGGACATCCTCAGGCAGACTGGTTGAAAGTCCTTGAACATAGACTTCCTCTGTATTGCGCCCTTCTGGCTCAAGGAAGAGTTGGTGACGCTCCTTGTCCGCAAAGCGCACAATCTTGTCTTCAATCGACGGACAGTAACGAGGTCCCACTCCCTTGACCACACCTGTAAACATAGGCGCACGGTGGAGGTTATTTTGGATAATCTCATGACTGGTACCGTTGGTGTAGGTCAACCAGCATGGCACTTGATCCTTGACATAATCCTCATCACGTGAAGTGTATGAGAAATGATTAGGCGCTTCGTCTCCTGGCTGAATCTCGGTCACATCGTAGTTGATAGAAGAAGCCTTGACACGTGGAGGTGTTCCTGTCTTGAAACGACCAATTTCGAGTCCCAATTCCTTTAGGTTATCAGCTAGGTTAATAGAAGCTAGGCTGTGGTTTGGTCCTGATGAGTACTTGAGGTCTCCGATGATGATTTCCCCACGGAGGGCAGTCCCTGTCGTCACGATAACAGCCTTAGCAGCATATTCTTGATGGGTAGCTGTACGAACACCGACAACCTTGCCATCTTCAACCAAAATCTCATCAATCATGGTTTGACGAAGGGTCAAATTCTCTTGATTTTCAACTGTCTTGCGCATTTCCTTAGAGTAAAGCTCTTTGTCAGCTTGCGCACGAAGGGCACGGACAGCTGGCCCCTTCCCTGTATTGAGCATCTTCATCTGGATGTAAGTCTTGTCAATGGTTTTGGCCATCTCGCCACCAAGGGCATCGACTTCACGCACAACAATCCCCTTGGCAGAACCACCGATAGAGGGATTACATGGCATGAAAGCCAGCATTTCAATATTGATGGTCGCAAGCAAAACCTTACACCCCATACGACTAGCAGCTAGGGATGCTTCTACCCCAGCGTGTCCCGCACCAATTACAATAATATCGTATTCTTCAGTAAAATGATAAGTCATGTTTCTCTCCTATTCCTCAAGATGAATGTGTCTTAGTTGGCCGTCCCAAGTTGGTAGGGCTGTTTTTAAAAGGGCTGGAACTAGCTGGATATTCTGGAGCTGATCCAAGTCAATCCACTCACAAGGCTGCCTTTTCTCATCTTCCTGCATGGTCAATGGGGCATCCTCCAGTAGATCAACCAGATAATGAAACTCGATGTTGTGATAGAAAATACCGTCCTGTTCAAAACGATTTTCAACCACAAAAGCTAGCTGCCCAGCTTGAGCTCGGACACCTAATTCTTCCCTCACTTCACGAACTACCGCGTCTTCCGTGCTTTCATTAACTTGAATCGCACCTCCAATAGTGTAATACTTGCCCTCGTCTTTGGTAACTAGGAGCTTGCGATTTTGAAGAATCAAGGCTGTCGCCCGAACGCCAAAAATCGTATTTCCTACTCTTGTCCGAAAGTCTTGTTGAGTCATTTTTATCCCCTCCTCTAAACGGCACAAAAACAGTCAAAACTCCAAAGAAGTGCAGGACAAAAAAGCCTGCAACATCCATGAGCTTTGACCATCATTTCTATTGCTTTTATTATTGTAGCAAATTGAGAAAATTTGTCAATCTAAATGTACTGACAAACTTGTCCATCGCGGTAAGCATTGTCAATCAAACCGCCACCTAGACACTCATCGCCATCATAAAAGACAACTGCCTGTCCTGGTGTAATCGCGCGTTGCGGTTCTGCAAAGATAACTTCTGCCTTATCTCCTTTGACATGGACGGTCACCTTAGAATCAGGCTGACGGTAGCGGAATTTTGCTGTGCATTCGAGCGTAAACTCTTCTGGCATGTCACGAGTAAAGTGGACTTGGCTAGCCTCTAGGCTGGTTGACATGAGCGAATCATGGTAGAAACCTTGGCCGACATAGAGGATATTCTTGCTTAGGTCTTTTCCGACAACGAACCAAGGGGCATTGTCACCGCCGTGTTGCCCACCGATACCCAGACCGCCACGCTGACCAATCGTATAGTACATAAGACCTGCATGCTCGCCCATATCGCGACCATCCACAGTAATCATGCGACCAGGCTGAGCTGGCAGGTAGTTGCTGAGGAAATTTTTAAAGTTCTTTTCTCCGATAAAGCAAATCCCTGTCGAGTCTTTCTTCTTAGCAGTTGCAAGGCCTGCTTCTTCTGCTAATCTGCGAACTTCGGGCTTTTCCAAATGTCCTAGTGGGAACATGGTTTTTTGAAGTTGTTCTTGCGAAAGTTGGCTGAGGAAATAGGTCTGGTCCTTGCCATTGTCCACACCACGAAGCATATGAACAGTACCATCTTCATCACGCGCTACACGGGCATAATGGCCAGTCGCTACATAGTCTGCCCCTAAAGTCATGGCATAGTCCAAAAAGGCCTTGAACTTGATTTCCTTGTTGCACATAACATCTGGATTTGGCGTACGTCCTGCACGGTATTCCGCTAGGAAATACTCAAAAACGCGGTCCCAGTACTCTTTTTCAAAATTGACAGAGTAGTAGGGAATGCCAATCTGGTCTGCCACCGCAGCCACATCCTTGTAATCTTCGGTCGCCGTACAGACGCCGTTTTCATCTGTGTCATCCCAGTTCTTCATGAAGATACCGATCACATCGTAGCCCTGCTCCTTGAGAAGAAGAGCCGTCACCGACGAATCAACACCACCACTCATCCCCACAACAACACGTGTTTTAGAGTTATCACTCATGGTAAGTCTCCCATCTATTCGTTTATTCACGATTGAAGGTCGTGTGTGCTTCAACGATTGAAGGTCGCTTGAGCAGTATTCATTATAACACGCTTGGTTAGAGAAGACAAGAAAGAGGTTGTCAATCGACCAACCTCTTGTTCTGAACCTATCAATCTATCACTTTCTAGCTTCATTCGCTTTCTTAGCAACTGCAATCTGGTATTTCACTTGGTCAAATCCTGTACCTCCCAAGGAATTTCGTCTTTGAACAGCAGTTTTAGGTTGCAAGTAGACATAAATATCCTCGGCAATGAGGGAATGATAGGTTTGTAATTCCTCCAAAGTCCAATCTTGAATATTTTTAGCAAACTTGATAGAGTCTAGCACTAATCTTCCTACAACCTCATGAGCTTCTCTAAATGGCAAACCTTTCCCTGCCAAATAATCTGCTAACTCAGTTGCATTTGAAAAGTCCTTCTCTGTCGACTCTTGCATTTTTTCCTTGTTTACCTGCAAACTAGATAACATACCTGCCAACACATCGAGGGAATTTAAAATCGTTTCGACCGTATCAAACATTCCTTCCTTATCCTCTTGCAAATCCTTATTATAAGCTAAAGGCAAGGACTTCATGACTGTCAACAGTCCAAACAGATTCCCATAGACTCTACCAGTCTTTCCTCGAATCAACTCAGCCATATCTGGATTTTTCTTTTGGGGCATAATAGAGGAACCTGTTGTAAACGTATCTGACAAGGTAATGAATTGGTACTCAAAACTACACCAATTGATCATTTCTTCGCAAAAACGGCTCATATGCATCATGAGTATGCTGGCATTGGATAGAAATTCTAAGATAAAATCGCGGTCACTAACAGCATCCAAAGAATTTGTATAAGGTTGCTTAAACTCCAGCAAATCGCTAGATAATTGGCGATCAATGGGGAAAGTCGTTCCTGCCAAAGCTGCCGCACCTAGAGGGCATAGGTCTGTATGCTGCTGGTTAAATTCAAAACGTTCACTGTCTCTTTGAAACATATTGTAGTAAGCCATCAGGTGGTGGGCAAAACTAATAGGCTGGGCATGTTGCAGATGGGTATAGCCCGGCATGATCGTCTCCACATGATTTTCCGCCAAGTCTAATAAAACACCCTTGAGATGAGTCAGCTTATCTAGGACATGACCTAGTTGCTCCTTGAGATACAAGTGCATATCTGTCGCAACTTGGTCATTTCGAGAACGAGCCGTATGTAACTTCCCTGCAAGGGGACCGATTTTTTCTGTCAGCAACACTTCCATATTCATATGAATATCTTCGTTTGCAATATCAAAGTCAAGTTGGCCTGCCTCTAGCTCTTCTAAAAGCTCTTTCAAGCCTGCTTGAATCTTTTCTGACTCATTCAAACTCAAAATGCCCGTCTGACCCAACATCTGAACGTGGGCTAAAGAACCAATCACGTCAAATTTAGCTAATTTCTGGTCAAAAGATATACTCGCACCAAAGCGCTCTACCCAGTCTTCGACAGTACCTTCAAATCGACCACCCCATAATTTTGTATTCTTAGCCATATCACATCCACCTCTCTATCCAATCGCCCTATTTGGCACTTTTTTGAACCTCAGAATGAACCTTGGTTGGAAGTCCCCACAACTTAATAAAGCCAACAGCCGCATCTTGGTCAAAGGTATCTGCACTAGTATACGTCGCCAAATTTTCATCGTAAAGAGAATTTGGTGATTTCCGAGCCACGACCTGAGCGCTTCCCTTATACAGTTTGACTTTTGCAGTCCCATTGACAACTTTTTGAGTCTCTTTAATATAAGCAATCAAGGCTTGTGTAGCCGGACTAAACCACAAAGCATTATAAATGAGATTTGATAATTCATTTTCTATGATTGGTTTAAAATGAGCCACTTCTCTCACAAGCGTCAAATCCTCAATGTCCTTATGAGCTGTCAGCAGAGTCACTGCCCCTGGGCACTCATAGATTTCTCTTGATTTAATCCCAACCAAGCGATTTTCCACGTGGTCAATCCGTCCGACCCCATGTTTTCCAGCTATTTCATTGAGTTTTTGAATCAAATCTGCCAATTTTAACACTTCTCCATTGAGGGAAACTGGAACACCTTCACTAAACTCAATATCAATGTATTCTGGCATATCTGGAGCTTGCTCTGGAGAAGTTGTGATGCCAAAGGCTTCCTCTGGAGCCTGATTCCATGGATTTTCCAAAATACCACATTCATTGGCACGTCCCCAAAGATTTTGGTCGACAGAGTAGGGATTATCAAGGTCAGCAGGAACAGGTACCCCATTTTCCTTAGCATAATGAATTTCTTCCTCCCGAGACCATTTCCATTCACGAACTGGCGCAATCACTTTTAAATTGGGATCCAAGGCTGCAATCGATACTTCAAAACGCACTTGGTCATTCCCCTTACCAGTACAACCATGAGCAATTGTAGTCGCTCCTGTCTGATGCGCTATTTCAACCAATTTTTTAGAAATAAGAGGGCGGCTCAAGGCAGATACCAAGGGGTACTTTTGTTCATAGTAGGCATGTGACTGGAGAGCCACTAGCACATAATCTGTAGCAAATTCGTCCTTAACATCAATAACATAAGATTCGACTGCCCCAACCTTAAGAGCCTTATTATGGATGAAATCTAAGTCTTTCCCTTCACCCACATCCATACAAACTGCAACAACATCATAATCTTTCTTTAACCAGGTAATAGCAACTGATGTGTCCAAACCGCCAGAATAGGCCAAAATTACTTTTTCTTTACTCATGTTCTTTTCCTTCTTTCTATTTTTCAATGGACGCTTTAAAGGCATCCTCAATGAGTTTGTCTAATTCTCCAGACTCCTTCAACTTTTGAATGGTTTTATCGACTGCTTCTTTCAATTCCTTGCTATCTTTTTTCATGGCAACCGCATAGGAATCATCTTGCTCTTTTTCAAAATTGAGGTCTGCGATTGCTAAATCAGGATTATTTTCCACAAATCCCTTGGCAACTGGTTCTTCAAAGATAACGGCATCCACTTGTCCTGATTTTAAATCTGTGATTAAATTCCCATTTTTAGGCAGAGATACGAGGGAAGAATTTTGTAGCAAATCTTTCGCCATCGTCTCTTGAATCGAACCTTTCTGTGCTCCGACCTTTTTCTGCGCCAAGTCGTTTACAGACTGATAAGTGGCTAAATCAGATTTTTTGACAATGAGCTTATTTTTTGAAGTATAGTAGGGAGTTGAAAAATCGAACACCTTGCCCCGTTCATCTGTCTTAGAAACACCAGATATGGCAAGATCGGCTTTTCCTGATTGAACACTAGCCAGTACATTGTCAAAACTCATGGGAGATAGTTCCAATTCGACACCTAGTTCTGTTGCGATAGCCTTGGCTAATTCGATATCTGAACCCACAATCTGATTTTTCCCATCAACCACTTTTTGGTATTCAAATGGAGCAAAATCTGGATTGAGGGCTACAACCAATTTCCCTTTGGACTTGATGGCTTCAATTCCAGCCGATTGATTGTTACTACAAGCAAATAGTAGGGGGAGCATCACTAAACCAAACATCGTCATCAACACCTTCTTCATCTTATTCATAACAAAGCCTCCTTTATGTTTATTCCTTTTGTTTGTATAAATAATACTCCTATACTCATCATTTGTCAAGCCTAAATTGAAAAAATTTTCAATTTGAAACAAAAAAACCTAGAAATACTACATAAAAATGTCATTCCTAGGCGTATTTATGCTATTAGACTTCCTGCGAAACTAGAATCCTAGTTCACGGTTGATAATTTCAGCAATTAAATTTATTCGTAATCCAAAGCGTTTACGTCGATTTCGATAGGTTGTTGAAAACATTTTAAACGTTTCTACTTTGGCAAAAACATTCTCAACCTTGATTCTCTCTTTAGATAGCACATGATTATAGGATTTATCTTCAAGAGTTAGTGGCTTAAGTTTGCTTGATTTCCTCGGAGTTTGCGCTTGTGAATACATCTTCATGAGCTCTTGACAACCACTGTCAGCCAAGATTTTACCAGTTTGTCCGATATTTCTGCGGCTCATTTTGAACAACTTCATATCGTGGCAATAGTCCACTGCAATATCCAAAGAAACAATTCTCCCTTGGCTTGTGACAATCGCCTGAGCCTTCATAGCATGACATTTCTTTTTACCAGAATAATTGGTTAGTTGATTTTTTTAGGACGATTGATTTTTACCTCTGTTGCATCCACAATCACCGTATCCTCAGCACTAAGATGAGTTTTTAAAATCGTAAAACCACTTTGAAGAAGAGTCACTTCAACCCATTGACTCCGACGGATTAAGTTGCTTTCGTGAATGCCAAAATCAGCCGCAATTTGTTCATAAGTTCGGTATTCTCGCATGTATTGAAGAGTAGCCATGAGGAGGTCTTCTAGGCTTAACTTAGGGGTTCGTCCACCTTTTGCGTGTTTAAGTTGATAAGCTGTTTTTAACACAGCTAACATCTCTTCAAAAGTAGTGCGTTGAACACCAACAAGGCGCTTAAATCGTGCATAACTTAATGGTTTACTTGATTCATAATTCATAGTTTTATGCCAATTTGGCATAAAAGATAATCTTACTCTGGAGAGAAATATCCTAAAAGTTCTGCTTTATGGATTGCCTCCTGCCTATTATTAACACCTAGCTTTGAAAATACATTTGCCAAATGATTCGAAACAGTCCGCTTACTTAAAAATAAGGTTTCACAAACCTCATCAATTGTTAAACCATTTCTAATCGATTCTAACACTTCTATCTCTCGTTCAGACAAGATATCCACGATTTCTTCTACCGAAAAATACTTTTTTCCACTATATATACCTTTTAATTGAGTAAGAAGCTTATCTGGATCGATACTTTTATCAATAAAAGCATAGGCTCCCATCTTCTGAGCTCGATACTCATAAATTTTTTTGCTATACCCTGTTAAGATAACGATTTTAATACCTCGTTCTTTTTTTATCATTTCTTCTGCCAAGGCTAATCCATCTGTTTCATAAATACTAGTCAAATTAATATCTATCAAAATGATATCGTATGGACTATAATCAATATCATCTACTGATTGAAAATTTTCAACTAAATCAACATATTCAATTGTTTCTGATAACTCTAAAATCATTTTTATGCTCTGACTAAACAACTTGTGATCATCAATTAATAAAATTTTCATAGCATAGCTCCTTATCTATTGGTAATTGAATTTCTACTTGAAACATAGCATCCATTGTCTGAATTTCTATTGTTCCACCTAAAACACTAACACGATTTTCTAAATTCTTTAACCCATAACCAAGATGGTTACTAGAAATATCATAATTATTTTTACAAGATAAATAAATAATATCGTCAGATACAGAGAGAGATAACCAAATAGTATGTCCTGATGAATATTTAACAGCATTAGTCACTAATTCTTCAATAAAGCGATAAAGAATCTTATCATACGGTTCCATTAGAAAAAAATCAGACTGAAAATCTGTTTCAACTTCTTTCATAGTCTCATATCTCCTCAATATTCTATCAATTAATGATGTATATTTTTTAGTTAACTCCTCATTGCCACTACTCATTGGTTGATAATAATCCATTCTCTCTCGGATACGTTGAACTAGTTCATCTGAGACATATCCAATCTGAGTTCTAAACTTCTCATCTTCTCCATATTTATTAAAATTTTTAATAGCCATCACACTTTGTAATACTTCGTTATGAAGAAATTCTGCGAATTGTTGCTCTATATCTTCATTAGCTAACAAATTCTTCACCATCTTATTTCTTTTCAAAAATAAAGCTTCTAAATAATCTTTTGCACCCGTTAGCCGCTTACCTCTAAATAATCTAATAAATTCTTCCGTTAGAAATCCAACAATCAGCACAAGTAAATTAAAACAAATAAAACTTTGTTTTAAATCTAGTCTTGCAATAATAAATGTAGCAATTAAAAGGATACTTACCCCCAGTAGTACTTTTAAACTTGCCTCAATATATAATAGTTTCAACTCATCTATCTTTTTTTGAAAACTCATATAAATTGTTTTCAAGTGGAACGAAACAAGTACCAAAAAAATTTCTACATACCATAAAAAATTTAAAATACCAATATCAGCCGTGTTAATATATAAAATGACATAAGTAACGGGTAGAAAAAATGAAAGGAAGGTTAAATTTTTCCTCTGGTAATTTAAAAAAGATTTCAACTCTTTTTTATACATCATTAACAGAACAATAGGTAAGCAAGAAATGAAAAATGATGTAAATATAGATAAGAATAAAAAGAGAGGCTCACTAAAAAAATAAGATATCTCTGTAATAATCGTAACAATAAAAGTTACAAAAAATAGTTCCTCACCTATTTTTTTACCTAACAGAATAATAGATACTGAACTATAAACTAATAGAAAAGAATTAATGGGATGAAGCAGATCTAAAAAATGGAATAATGTGTGTTCAACATTCAAACTCAGAGCCAATTGCCAACTAATTAAAAATAGAGATAGTAATAGCCACAACTTTAATTCACTATACTTAAACTTTAAGAAATTACAAATATAAGTAGAAATAATCAACAAAATAATAAAAACAACTGCAAATTTTTGAGTAAAAGTTGATGAAAAGTCAAATGGAATTTTAAGGTATATATAAACCATTAATATAAAATGATTTATTAAAGTGCTCCACCATAACAATAATGAGTTATCAGAAATATTCTTTAACCACGTCTTCATATTTAAAATTTCCTACTATGATTTTTTGTTATCATTATATCACAAAACCAGAATAAGGATAGCTAATATCCCATTCTGGTTTTCACTCATTAGATCTGATTACTGGCCCTCACACAAATTTTATAGGTAAAATAGATATAAATTGTAAATAAACCAATCATAAACAATAAATATTTTACATCAATTACAACTGTTGTATTTGCAAAATTTTCAAAGTAGCCTAATAAGCTATTACTAAGTGAACAACTCAATGGAATAGCTATTAGCAACGGTATTAGAAAATAGGCGAGAATCTGTTGAAAAATAATTTTTTTATTTTGCATTCTTTGATTTCCTAATAAATAAAGTATATTGTAATCATTAACACTTTCTAATGCATTTGTGGAAGCCTGCAACGACAGAATACTCAATGTGATAACTGTAAAAATAACTCCAACAAAAATTAGAACTAATACAATGACTCCCATAACTCCTAGATATAGTTCTGCTGATCGAACTTTTGTTTGATATACAAAATCAGCTTGATTTCCTTCTTGATCCGTAAAATAATAATTTTCAATCCAGTTCTCTAAAAATGATTCAACATTTCGTTTATCAATCCCTTTTTTATATAAGGCTACATAATGTAAACTGTTAATAGTCAATTTTTTCGCTACTTTATCAGGGACTATCAATGTCCCTCGATCATTATTTTCTACTGTAGTAACAAAATAAACATTTTCCAAAGGACTTTTAGAACTTGACCTTAACTTTACATCGGAAACAGTCAATTCGTTAGTTTTAGAGAGAAATTCCCTAATCTGCTTCCTAGTGCCTTTATAGTTTGCATTTATTAAAAATTCATTGTCTGACAAACTGACTTCTTTTTTCCCTTGAAGTCTTAATAAAGAATTATAATCAGTAAGCGAAACAATATTAACGAACGAGCCTCCTAATTCTTTATCTAAATCCCATAAATTGCTTGTATCAATAATATCTTTATAAGTCAATTCACTTATATAAGTTGGATACTCAAACTCTTTATCAATAATCGAAAAGTCAAAACCATCTTCTTTTAACTTATTCTTTACATCTATATTGTTATGATGGTATTTTTCTCCCTTAAACATCTGCACATCAATATCATAAGGAATAAATTTATTTAAATCATTACTCAATGAACTGTAGGCACTACCACTAAAAATCAATAAGCTAGTTGCTAATGCCAAGGAAAGCGATAATACCGATATGGTCACCGAATTACGATCTGCTTGCTTAGATAGTTGTCTGAGTTTAAATGAATTATATTTCTTGAAATACCAATTTGGCAATGAATAAGTTAAGCGGATCAAAGAATGACTTAATGTACTGTAAAAAATAAATATAACTAGTACAAACAGTGTTATAAGTAACATTCCCCAATTTCTAAGAATTGAAATATGTGTATAGTCTGATAAATAGACACATCCAAAGCAAATAACTAGTGCCGACAAGATAAATAGTAGCAATTGCCATTTTGTTTCTCCTTTCGAAAAAATAGAACTTTTAACACCATTTTCTTGAATAAGAGAAATAATAGCTTGCTTTCTAAAGGTAACTATGTCCATCACACCAATGATTACACTTGTTGCTAAATATGATATTCCTAATAAATTAACTGATTTCATGTCTAGAAAAAACATATTACCAAAATAATTCCCCATAAAAAAATTAGATGCAATATGTGCTAGAACAATCAATACTCCTAACCCTAAGATAAATCCTGCAAGCAAAGCAAACAGATTAACAACCATTGTCTCACAGAAAAGCGTTCCTACAATATGACGTTTTTTCATCCCCAATGTTGCGTATAGACCTAGCTCTTGTTTTCTTCGACCTAATACGAAACCAGTGGAGTAAACAACTAAAAAAGCAATTGTACTCAATACAACATAAGATAATAGTCCCATATATTGTGTCATAATGGTTGTCATCATCTCCTTAGCACCTGATAAACTTTGCATAACAGGATGACTTGGCAAAGCATTAAATGCATAGAGTAGACTATAAATTAACGTTAAACTAAGAAAATAAACTGTGTAGGTCTGTAAATTTCTTTGAACATTTCTGAGAATTAATTTTGGATACATCCTACTTCTCCTTATCGTGTATGTTTATAAATTTTTTGTAAGTATTCTTCATTTGATAAAGAATGGCGGTACATATCTGCTGTAACTTGTCCATCCTTTAATAGAATAATTCGTGATGAATACTTAGCTGCTGCCGGATCATGTGTCACCATTAAAATGGTAATGCCAAAAACTTGATTAATCTCTTGCAGAAGAGCCATTAAATTTTCTGAGTTAGCCGAATCTAAAGCACCTGTTGGTTCATCTGCAATAAGCAGTTTAGATTCATCAATTAGAGCACGTGCGGTGGCAACACGCTGTCTTTGTCCTCCTGATAATTGATTGGGAAATTTATTTCGTAATTGACCAATTGATAATTTTTCTAGGATATTTTCTATTTTTAAATGACAATCAGCAACTTTTTTCCCTTGAATTTGTAATGGTAAGACAATATTCTCATAAACTGTTAAAGTTTCAACTAAATTATAAGATTGAAAGATATAGGAAATATTTTGTGAGCGATAGTTTGCCAATTGATTATCTGTTGCATTGATGATATCAAATCCCTCAAAGGAAATATCACCTGACGTCGGCTTATCGATTGTTGAAATACAGTTTAACAAAGTTGTTTTTCCACTGCCGCTTGCTCCCATAATAGCAAGAAATTCTCCTGTCTTTACAGAGAGATTAACATCCGATAAAGCATGAACTAGGCTATCTCCCTCCCCAAACTCTTTATTTAAATTTTTTACAACTAATTGTGACATAAATATTCCTCCATTTCTATTTTACAAGACTATTATAATCAATCTGAGCTTTAATATCATGAGTAATTCGTGCATAATCTCTCTAAAGACAAGTAAAAAAGCCATAAACTAGTATGGCTTTTTAAATATACATCATTTTCGTTCTTTTCGTTTTTTCATAACGTAGACGATACCAATAATAGATGCTCCTAGAATCAATACGGGAGCATAAAACTCAAGTGTTCCAATAATTCCTTCCATCTTACTCTCCAATCTTGTTCATTCTATCTACAGCGGACATTTGGTGACGTACATTCATAAGAAAGCGTGAAAGCCCACCCACAGCGACCTTGACTAGTCATTCGAATTGCTGTTCTGAGTCCAGCTGCAGAATTACCTGCTAATTCTTGATTGTCAATTTCATGACGCAAGCTATCAACTTCTACATAATTTTCTTCCATTTTGTTTCTCCTATAATTTATCATTTAACTCTATATCTGTCAACTATAACAAGGAAAATTTTCACATCTCAAGAAACATATATACTTCCTAAATTAACAATTAACATTATTACTTGTACATTCATAAGAACATGTGAAACATCGACCGCAGCGACCAGCTAGAGTCATTTTAAATGCTGAATACCAGCCTCCTGCACCAGAAGTTCCTTCCAATTCTTGAGCGCTAATTTCAAAGTCTAAAGTGTCAATTTCTGAATTATATTGCTTGTTTTCCATATTGTCCCTCGCAAAACTTTCCTTGTTTATAATAAATTTAACAAATACTATTTATCAGAATAAAATTTTCTAATCCTTAGTTAACCGCATTTTACATGATTACTAGTACATTCAAATGAACCAGTAAACCATCGACCACAACGACCTGCTAGACTTAATTGAACTGCCGTAAACCAACCTGAACCTGATTTGCCTGAAAGCTCCTGCTCGTTTACCTCAAAATCCAAATTATCAATCTCTGATGACATTTTCTTTTCTTCCATCATTTTCTCCTATTTTTATTTACCACAACTTACGTTGTTACTAGTACATTCAAATGAACCAGTAAACCATCGACCACAACGACCTGCTAGACTTAATTGAACTGCCGTAAACCAACCTGAACCTGATTTACCTGAAAGCTCTTGCTCGTTTACTTCAAAATCCAAATTATCAATCTCTGATGACATTTTCTTTTCTTCCATCATTTTTCCCCCATTTTTATTTACCACAACTTACGTTGTTACTAGTGCATTCAAATGATCCTGTAAACCATCGACCGCAACGACCTGCTAGACTTAATTGAACTGCCGTAAACCAACCTGAACCTGATTTGCCTGAAAGCTCTTGCTCGTTTACTTCAAAATCAAGACTATCAATTTCTTCACATTTATGAATATGTTTAGTCATAAACAACTCTCCTTTCTTTTTTTAAGATAATCATCTTTACACTACTAAGTATACATCGCTAAATAGCTTTAGTAATGAGTAAATCGTGCAATAATATTGAACGATTTAAAAATTAAAAATGGTAATACAGATTGATTAGCTAGATATTCTAATATAGCGATAGACTCCGTGTGAAATATCTTTTTCTATCTATGTCAAGCTAGCTTGAACAATTAAATTGGAACAATCAATTTAGCTCTATGACAATGTATCTATCATAATTCTCACACCTTCAGCATACTGCTAGTAGAAAATAAAGTTGGAGGCTATATTGATGTCACAACGGAGTATTTCTTTGGAAATTCCATAATCTTGTCGTTTTTTTCAGAAAAATAGAAATAATCTGTTCTTAAAGTTCGTATTAGAAAATTAAAACTTACCTTGTTTCAAGCTCTCAATCAAGAAACAATAGAAACCATTTTGAGTAAAGTGTTGATCGGTGGCAATTCGACTAGTCATAACCACCCGTGAAAACGGGTGGCTTGTACACTGGCTATAAGCCGTTTCTCTCCAGCGGCGTCTAAAAACGCTCGCTGAACTTCGTTCAGGTCATGCTATATTATTTGACTAATTTTTCTCACAGAGAAAAACTGGCTTGAAACCACAATTAAAAGGACTGAGTCCTGTGCAATACAGGATTCAATCCTTAGCATAAATTAATAGTTCAACTTTTGAGGTCATTACACCTTGACGAAGTAGAATTCTTTTCAATTTTTACATTTTCCAATATTTTTAGTGAGTGATACTATAAAACTAAACCCCATACTTCTGAGACATAAGTTTATTCTTACTTTTCTTGGAAGTGTGATACAAATGATAAGCATAATCAACTCATTTAATGCAAAATAACTTAAACTTGAAATTTTTTATTAAAATTAATAATTCATTTGATAAAGTTGACTGTATAAACCATCTCTATTATTTAATAGCTCTCTATGCGTCCCTCTCTCAGAAATTTTTCCATTGTCCATAACAAAAATCTGATCAGAGTCAATAATTGTAGATAAACGATGTGCAATCAAGATTATAGTAATATTCTGCTCTTTAAATTTTCTCATTATTTGTTTTTCGTTTACATTATCTAAATAGCTTGTCGCTTCATCTAAGAGCATAATTCGAGGTTTCTTGACTAATGCTCTAGCCAAAATAATTCTTTGACGTTGCCCACCAGACAAATTCAATCCCATCTCCGAAACTAGCGTATGATATCCCATAGGCATATTTTGGATTTCATCGTGAATATTTACTAATTTACAAATTTCCTCTACTTCTTCTTGTGAAATAATATTATCACCTATAATATTTTCAAGAATAGTTTTATTAAAGAGTGTCATATCTTGAGGTACAATTCCAATTTGTTGACGTAAGTATTTTTTCTCAAATTTATCATAATCTATATTATCAAACAATATTTCTCCTGAACTTGCTGGATATAGACCAATTAATAACTTAGATAGAGTGCTTTTCCCAGAACCAGATGATCCGACAATTGCAACCTGCTCTCCTTGTTTTATTTCTAAAGAAATATTTTCTAAAACCTTTTTACTATCTTTTGTATATGAAAATGATACATTTCTTAATTCAATATCGCCTTTTAAATCAAATTTTAATTCTCCATTTTCCTCCATGTCTTCTTCTAAAATTTCAACTATCCTAGCTAAAAACGTTTTACTATTGTAAAATGATACTACTGTTTCAAAAATATTATTAGTTTTACTGAATAAAAGAGTACTTAAAGAATAAAGTGCAAATACACTTCCTATACCAACACTACTATTTGATTGTAAAGCAACAAACAGCAATATAAAAGGTGAAATAAATGTGATAATAGTAAATAACGAATTCACAAATCCTGAAAAAATTTCACTACATTTATATCTATATATATTTTTATCAAATAAACTCTTCCACTGCTTATATGTCTGGTCTTCAAAACCTTCCATTTTAATTCCCATCATAGAATAAACCATTTCAATCTGTTTATTCTGTAAGTCATTTTGAGAAATTATAAATGACTTATTTCTTTGTTCTAAACTCTGTCTGGTCAAGAATAATATAAAAAGATTCAAAAAAAACAATAGAACAGCTAATAAGGATATAATATAATTAAATCTAGCAAAATAGATTAAAATGCAAATAGCAAACCCTATATCTAAAATCCCAAGTATAAACTGATTTGTAAATAACTGTCTGATTCTAGACAAACCATTTATTGAGTAGATTAAATCTCCGCTACTTCTAGTAGAAAAAAATTTATAAGGTAACTTAAAGAGATTACTTATCACATTATTGTTTAGTCGCTCATCAATAGCACTTGTCAATATAATTGCAAAATATCTCTGGCACAACATGATAATAAAATATATGGAGACAAAAACTAAGAATCTAAGTAATAAATCGAATTGTTTAATAAAAACTCCCTTTGAGACTTCGTTTAAAATTTGTTGCATCCATAGAGGAAAAATAAAATTTACTCCATAACTACCTAGTGTTAAAAAAAGCAATGGAATAAAATATGGCCAAGTTTTTAACAACTGTTTATAAACTACTTGAAAGTTTTCTTTACTCTTTCTCCTAGATACTTGTGAACTATCTACTATACTGATTAGATACTCTGAAAAACCTTCTGAAAATTCTTCCAAACTATATCTAATTCTACCAAGTTCTGGATCGACAACCCATACAAATTTTTCGTTTACCTTCTCAATTACTACAAAATGTTTACTTTGCCATAAGGCAATTGCTGGAGTCAAAATTTTAGAGAAATTTTCAATTTGTTCTTTGGGATAACGAAACGACTTAATAGAAAATCCAATATTTTCTAATATATCAATTAAGTTTCCAAAATTTGTTCCATCCCTTCCTGTTTCCTGAATATTACGTAAATCTTTGACAGAAATCTCATGATCAAAATAACTTGATACCATTGCTACACAACATAAACCGCACTCTGTTTTTTGATGCTGTTCTATAAATGGTACTCTTCTCTTCATTACATTCCTCCTTAATTTAATAATAGCAATTCATTAAGACATTTTCTACCCGCCTTATAATTAGCCATCAATATTCCCATTTCACCTGTCAAAACACCCCAATCATCAGTTTCATAGGTCATTTTTTCTAATAAATATTGATTGCTTTCCTGATGTATCTCATTTTCAAATTGATTAGTTTGAACAGGTAAAATTGAATCCAAAATCACCAAATTACCCACATTCCCATGACAAATTGAATTATCCAAATTTAATCCATTAATTAGTATATCTCTGCTGTAATACTCCACTTCTTCCGATAACAACTTATCTGATAACCCATTAATTAACAAATAATGCTTAGCTTTTACAATACCAACAATACCATTACACCAGGAGTAGTATTTAGCATTTTTTCTTACTTTTAGAACTTTATTGAGATTTAGTTCCTCTCTCTCTTTCCTTAAATAGTCTTGTACACACTGAATAATCATTTTTCTAATATTTGAATCTGTACTTAAACTTAAACTATATTTATATAGCTGAACAATTATACCATAATTCCCGTGAGCATACCCTGGATCTTCTGAAATCCATACCCCTTCTTCGGCATATATTTTAAGCAGACGTTGAACAATTAGTTTCATCAACTTATCTGTCAAATTTAATATATCTAAATTTCCTTTAAATGTACTATTGACTTTCAATAAAACACCTAAAATACCAGAAATCCCACCGATAATATCTAAATTATCTAAATTTGAAACTATATCTTTAGTTCTAAAAATGGTTTCAAAGATACATGTTTCAATCTCCAAAGGAATATCTTTATTACTCTCCTTTAATACACACAATGCATATAGATAGCCATAAATTCCGGTAAAAGCTCCAACATTTTGATATGTAATATCAGAACTAAAATCCTTTATGTAGTTAACAGTGTATTTCATTACTCCAGGAAAAAGTTCTTCTAACTCCTTGATTTTTAAACTATTGATTCCAAGTAAAATGCCTGCTGTACCTGAATATAAATCATACTTCATAGGTGATATATCATAATTTTTATCCATAGCTAGCATTGCTAACCAGCTAATTTCGCCATTATGTTCAAACCTACTAGATAATAGTCTTTTTACAAATAATTCTCTTCCAAGATCTTTTCTTTTAGAAGCTTCAATATTTTTTACAAATAATTCGGTCCCCATAAAAGACATATTAATAATTCTCTTCTGACGAACTAAGTTTGAAGTAGATGCTATTTTTATTCTATTTAAAATTTTCTCTACAATACTTTCGCCCTCAAGTGATAAAATATATTCCTTAACTCCATTTGAAATATTATTATTAGATGAATCGGAATAAAAAATTGGGACATCATCATTTTTCAATTGATTAATCTCATCATGAATCATTTTACTATCAAATTCATTGGAAATATCACCATATTCACATAATCTAAGAAAATACATTTCAAAATCATAACGATTTTTTAAGAGTTCTGGGTGATGACTAGTCTCTAGCAACTGTACATATATATTGGTATTTCTATAAATGTATCTCGTTTCACAATTATTAAAATATTTCTTAATCATTTTTGAGATAACTGACTTATTATCAACAAAAATTCTATAAATCTCTTCAAATCCCTGTTGAACTTGAGGTAAATAATTAGAACAAGAGACATTCTCACCCTCGTATCTAACAGTACTGGGAAAGCTTCCAACCTCTTTAAAAACTTTTTCAATTCTGATTTCATCAGTGCCAACATTAGACAGCTGATGTGTTAAATAGGGAGATTCTCTTCTTGCACCAGAATTTAATGCACCTATTTCCATTCCTTTGTTATTATTAATTGAATATAGCGTCATTGGCAAAATACCTGTACTATATACTGAGTTAGCTACAAAGTCATACATTTTATGTATAGATGTATTAATTGTCTCATTTTCACTAAAATGAAGAATTGTTTCATTATCAATCAAATAAGGAAATCTCCCAGATGCTAATACATTTTCTCCATGATAATCTTTGGCACCAAACAAATGTAAAAATGCTAGAATTTTCCCCATATTTTCGAAATATATTTTTACATCTTCTAAAGTAGAACATTCTTGAATTTCAATCATTTCTACATAGCTATATCCTTTCTTAGTTAAAGTCTTAGGGATAAATAATGTATTCGAGATTCCAAATGTCTTTTCAAATTCTTCTGCAAATAATTTTAAATTAACATCCAATATCATATTACGAGGTTTATACACAATATCCTTATCTTTGAAATTTAATATACAAACTGTCTTGCCTTTAGAATGAGTATCACCTGCATTAAAATTAATTTTGGATAATTGTAAATTCGATACTTTAAAATAATTCTGAATATCTTGAATGTCGTCTTCTAAATTATTTAAAATTTCTTGAATATAAAAACTTATATTTTTTAATTTTTGATCTAATACCTCATATAACATTGGATATCTTTTATAAAAATCAACAATATATTCTTTATCTCGTAATAAAGTGTCTATATAGTATTTATATCTATCCTCACTACTCTCCCCCAGAAGTTTTGAATTTCTGCGTAAATCATTAATTTCTAAAACAACTGTACGATAACTAATATTCATACAAATCTCAAAAAAATATGTTTCAATACCTTCTATAAAAGTCTGTTTATCAGAAATATAATTCTTAGTTTCAACAATACTATAAATTTTTTGGACATATTTATAACACAATGGTTTATATAAATCTAACCAATTGATTCTAGTCTTAAGCCTTTGCTGTGGAGTATATAACATCCATTCACCTTGTTCTAGCGCTTCTTCAATAAATAAATCTTTACTTTCATCATAGTCATTATATAGTTGTTCCCATTCATTGAGCCCTTTCCCTGAAACATTCTTTAAAAATGTATCTAACTCCTGAGAATTATTGACATTATTAAATAGTTTTATCCATTTATCTGTAATTGCTGACATAGTAATTCCTCCTTATAATTACTTTAAGATTATCAAATTTTCAAGTAATGGTAATGAGTATTCTATGCACTTTTGAGATTGAGAGACCCAATTTGTAAAATTAAACTAGACAGAAAAAGCCATCTATGTTAGGCTCAGATAAACACCACATTTGTCTGAAAGAAACTAACATAAATGACCTATACTCAATAAATAGAATTCCTAGGAAATCATCGAATTATCAATCACCCTACCAAGTTTTTCTGAGTTACATGAAAAATCTAACTTAATTTGACAATTTAGTATTCACTCAGTCAAAATAAGCAGAACTAACTCATTCCCCCTTGCCCAATTCAATGACGCGATGACATTGTTGGGCTACATAAGCATCGTGGGTCACAATAATGACTGTTTTCCCCTCTCGATTCATCTCTAGGAGAAACTTCAAGACCAAATCTCTATTTTCAGGGTCCAGAGAACCTGTTGGTTCATCGGCTAAAATCAGCTGACTGGGTTTTAAGATGGCTCTAGCAACTGCAATTCGTTGTTGTTCGCCACCAGACAACTCGGAGACCTTTTGGTGCAAAGTAGCTGACAAACCTACTCTCTCTAAAATCTCTTCCACCTTTTTGAGTTTGTCTTTCTTAGACAATTTCACATATTTCAGCGCCAGCATAAGATTGTACTCGACCGTTTCATCATCAATCAGGGCAAAATTTTGAAACAGATAAGAGATATGTTCACGGATTATTGTTTGCGACTTAGCAGAATTAACCGCTAGATTTGTCTGACCAAAAATCTCATACCGTCCGCTATATTCACCATCTATCAAACCTAATAAATTTAACAAGGTCGACTTACCACTACCACTCTTGCCAACAATGGCTACCAAATCCCCCTGATCAATCCTGAGAGATAAGTTATCCAAAATCACTTTTCCCCCAATGGTTTTGGTAATATTTTCCAACTCAATCATAAGATGCCCCCTTTCAATAACTCTACTAGACTTCTTTTCTCCATCCTAGAAGCCAAGCCTAGCACAAATAGTATATCCAAACATGTAAAACCTGCAAAAAGTAGGAGTGGCAAGAGCGCATGGGCAAAGAAAATCAAGACTAGAAGAGGCAGACTATAGCCCAGCAAGAGCAGAACGAGGAGAGGACGGTAGCGATCGACCAGTTTCCACCCCATAAACTTCTTGGTAATGATATCCCTGCGCTTCAACAAGAAAGTAGTAACGAGTAAAAAGTAGGAGACAATCATACTGAGAAGAGCAAATAAGGCAAAAAGAACGTTAAAATTACGAACAGAATCCCGATAGGTATCAACTATCCCCTCTTGAATTGCTTGAATCGATGAAAATTTTAAATAATTTCCATCTGACAATTTCTCAACTAACTCTGTAATCTCTTTTTGATGTTGAACCGTATTTTCAATTTTAATCGGATTATTTAAGCCAGTTGTTGACAGGGAGGCTTTCTCATCCCACATCATATCAGAATCATTGACCAAGCTAATAATTGGATTGGAGAGATTTTCCTTTCGCTTATCACTATATGGGAAAAATGACCAATCTCCTTCATAATAGGCAATCTCGACATCCATCTCCTCTATCGTTCGTTTTTGCTGCTCTTCATACTTCATCGAATGAAAGGCAATTAACTTCCCCAAGAGCTGATTTTTATCTTCTTCACCTTTCGTACTTGCTGGCATCAAAATAACTTTTTTAATACCGGTATCTGGTAGCTTGAATCCCTTGCTCTTTAGAAAATTGCGATTGGCATAGTAAACATCCACCGTATCTGTTAACTGATATTGCTGAATCTGTTCTGATTGGACAAAATTTTTTACAGGAAGACTGCTACTCTGCACATAGCCCGCCTGCGTTTTTTCTACCAAATTCTGATAAAATCGATAGAAATAATCTGTAGATTTCCCTGACCCTGCTAGCTCTTCTTGCCACAGGTTATCATTGAGTTTGAAGGTTTCCAAGGTCAGGTAATTTCCTTGGCTTACCCACTGTTGCTGATAAGCCAATTCTTTGTTTTCTTGTTCTAAACTTCTGCCCACCCCAATCAGTAAGGCCGTCAGTAAAATAGTTGTCCCTATTTTCATCACATAATTGAAAATGAGACCAAGTTTGACAGATGAAAAACCTTTCAACATGGAACTGACTGTCATTTTCTGAATCATCAGGTAGGTCAGCCAACTGATGAACAAATACAACTGTAAAAGTAGAAATTGGGATAAGAGTAAACTTGGGAACAAAAGTTTTGGTCTATAGTCCAGCACTAAAAATAGTCCCAAGTCAATGATAAGACTTCCACCCAAGAGAAGATAAAAATTAGTCTTTACAAAACCAGCTAAAATCGCCCTGCTTTGAAAACCAAGTAACTTTTGAACCCCCACTCGTTTCATCTCCATCATCGGCTGATAAACTGTCATTAAAATCACAAGTAAGATTGCCAAGATAAAGATAATGATAGATAGTAACAACTCTTGATTTAGCACTCCAACCTGACTTCGGTAAGTGGGTTCTAATAAAATCGTCTTATCTATCTGGAAAAAATCACTCCACTTTTGTAGAATGGTATCGCGATCTATCTCTTTGCTGGAGGTAATCATGTAGCGCCCATTTACAGTATGGGATTTATCCTCAATATAGGATTGGAAGGTCTGGAGTCGAATGAGTTTCACCTTTAAAAAGGTGGGAATGGTTCCTAGATTATTGGGAAGATCCTGGTTGCTGTAGACCCCCTTCTCATTCTTTGAAAAATCAAGAGAAGTCAGACCGAACTCCTGATAGGGGAAGGTTTCCTTATTAAAAACACCAGCCTTGACGGCTTCATCGCCATTATCTACTTTGATAATAGAGACCTTGTCTTGATTTGCAACCTCTTCAAAAAATTGGAGAATCGTTTCTGTCGGTTTAGTGACATCTTTCAAGTACAAGTCAAATGAATAGGTTGTCTTGCCCATCTCCTGAATCCGCACTATTTCACGTGTAACATTTACATTCAGGACAAAAAACGTAGTACACAGCAAGAGCAGGAGCATACAAAGATGACTGATTTTTTTCATAGAGATACCTCCCGTGAAGAGACGAAAGCGATATAGGTACAATTGCTTTTTATTTTTTACTAAATTTTAAGTAGGTGTAAATAAATCCTGCACTTATAGCCAGAGTTGTCCACCATTTAAAATCAATATGCAAAAGTGAAAAGATTATAAAACTGATGATTAGCGAGGCTAAAATATAAACAATGATTAAAATTTTATTTTTCATAGGAATTGCCTTTCTGAATGGATTCTAGTATTTACAGCTTATTTGTAAAGTTTACAATAAGCTGTTAGAGCAATTGTCAATCAGAATGTCCTTTTATCTGTCAATAATCCGAGAAAATCTTGTCGTTTCAAGTCTGAGAAATGTTTGGTAGAGAGACTTCCTCTTTGAAGTCCATCATCTCTAACCTGTAAATAATAGCTATGTTGGCTTGTTTTAATTGTCAAAAAATCGCCCAATATAAAAACTTTTTTCCAGTTGCGAATCTCAAATTCTTTTATCTCTGATTTTGGAATGCGGATAAGTCCTTGTCGCAAATCACGATGATGCTCACTTGTGAAAGTCATCCCATTCCCAATATTTCTTATCAGTAGTTCATCTGGAGTCACCATCACCAGCGCTATTTTAGTTAAGAAAATTTCAACTGTTGGTGGTAAAATAGCCAAATCAAACCAAGGATGTAGGTAGCGATACGCTAAGAAATACTGAGGCTCCTCACCCAATCCTAGTTGTTTATATAAGGCCTTGACCTCACTATCTAACCTCGCTTCAAAAGACACATCCGAATGCGCTTCTTCCTTCTTCTGATTAAAATAACGCATCCAGACTAGAAAATATATAAAGACTATAATAAATATTCCTGATAAGAGATATTTTACATTGTAGTTCATCACTTAACCTCCTGATTCACGACTCTGCCTAAAACAGAGGCCTATTTATTTTGAAAATAGTTCCATAACAACTTTAAATAAGACGGGTGTCATTGTATCAAGCTAGAATTCTTTCTTTTCTAGCTGCATCATAATTATTTGCTGAATACAAAGTTAAGGGCGCTGGATTTGTTAACGCTTACACAACTCCTGTTTTACCTGTATTATAAATCAACATATATAACCTGTCAAGCAATTAAAGAAAAATATTAAATATTTTCAAGTAGTTTCAGTCTTGAATACAATCAAGTTGAAAGGAATACCGTGTGGTTTTTGAATTTTTGAAGTTTCATAGGTCAGTTTGTTGGATAATGTTATAAGAAAATTCATGCTCATCAATAGAAGGCTTAATTCCCCTACAATTATCTGTTTACCTCTGTTATACATTCTAATTTTCTTTAGTCAGTGCAACATCTTTTTATTTTTTGCTAGATTTTGAGACGGTAAATAATACTAAACGAAACTAAAATGAATACTCCTTGCTTTTCTTGAGAGTGAAAAAATACAATAAAATGATTGTAGTGATTACCACAAGATACTGACTAATAGACATCGTATTTGAAGCAACAAATACAGGTAAGGAATAAAAAGGAAGAAGTTCAATTGCTTTGATAAACAAATCATTACTAGTATTCATCATAATCGTATTTAATATATTAGGGATAAAGAGTAGTAAAGCTACTAAAATACCAAATACCAAGCCACTTTTCAATTTGTATAAATAGAAAATGTAAGATAATAGAAAATAAAATAGGACTAACAAAATTGTATTGACTACAATGGATACTATAAAATCTAATCCTAAAGCACCTGGAACACCCAATTTACTTACGATGACTAGTAACACAATACCATTCAAAGCATAAATAATGGAAACTGAGATGGCATATAGAAAATTAGACAAGACGTAAATCATCCGATTTTTCTGTTGATTATAAAATAAACTGATCGTATTGTAGGAACAATCCCTGCTAATAATTCGGTTAGCATGTATAACAGCCATTAACATACCGAGCATAGCATAAAAGTTTGAAATATGCTTAATACCAAGCGATGTCCCTTGAGTCTTTAGAATAAAGAATGTAACCAATATCGGCGGTATAAACGAGATAATCAAACCAAGATATATTACGCCTGATGAATATAAATCTCTTATATTTTCCTTAAGAAAATTTAATTTATTTAATTTCATGATTATAACCTTCCTTTATTTTGAACGATTTAGATAAATATCTTTAAGCGTCTCTTTTTTAGTTTCAAAATCAACTACTTTAATAGAGTTTTCGTTAAAAAATTTAAAAAGCTCACTACTTTGAATATTCCCAGACATAGTAATTTTCAGTCCCTCTTCCTGAACAATATCCCCAAATTCTTGTTTGGTAATGAAAATGTCTTTATCTACAGCTGATGAAAAAGCTATCTCAAACAAGCAATTATGACTATCTTTTCCTACTTTTTGGAATGTCAAAAGCCCGTTCTCCAAGAAGAGGACTCTCTCACAAATTTCTTCAATATCTTCTAATTTATGACTCGATATTAAAATTCCCACATTTTCACTTAAAGCTAAGTTTTTTAGAACCGCTAAAACTATTTGTGATGATTCAATATCTAAACCATTAGTCGGTTCATCTAAAATCAATATATCAGGTTCCGTAACGAGAGTTAGAAGCAAAGCTAATTTTTGTTTTGTACCCAAAGAATAGGTCTTTACTTTTTTATTAATAGACTGAGTCAAATCTAACTCTTGAATCAAACTCCCAAATCTTTCTTGATTGTAGTCAACACCATATAAATTTGACAAATATTTTAAATTCTCTAAACCTGTTTTAGATAAAAATAACTTTGGTTCTTCGATTAAATACCCAACATTATCACTACTTATAATATTCCCTGCAGTCGGTTGATTATTCTGAACAAGAATTTTCATCAATGTACTCTTACCAACTCCGTTTCTCCCTACTAGACCAACAATTTCACCCTTATTAAGTGCGAAATTTATATCTTTGAGAATGGTTGAATGACCATAATGCTTACTTACATTTATAACTTCCATTTTTCAATTCCTCCATTAATATCTTTTAGAATTAAATAACTTTTCCTGATATAATATAGTATACCTCTTCTTTACTCTATTTTAAAATTAGTTAACTTTTTTCACACATTATTTTAGTTTTCTTTTTTACTATTCCTGTTACTATGATACAATATTTTTAATTGGATTTTATTATTTATTAACTTTTTTCACAAAAAGGAGAAAGCCCATGCGTTATGATTTCGGGAAAGTATATAAAGAAATACGCGAGTCAAAAGAATTGACCCAAGAAGAGGTCTGTGGAAATGTCATCTCAAGAACCAGCCTATCAAAGATTGAAAGCGGCAAGGTAACTCCCAAATATGAAAATATGGAGTTTCTTCTTCGGCAAATCAATATGAGTTTTGAAGAGTTTGACTATATCTGCCATCTCTATCAACCGAGCCAACGAACAGAAATCATGCAAACCTATCTCAATATGAGCTCAACCCTAGGGACTAGTGAACTCGAAAAACTATTTCAAAAATGCCAAGACTATCTCAAAACCCACCACGACCTGCCCATAGAAGAAATCAGAGATATGTTGGAAATTGTCATTCATATCCGTCAACATGGTACAGAGCAACTGTCAGACCCTGTGAAACAGACTGTCACAAAACTTTGGGAGAAAATTGAAAAACAAGATACATGGTATGAAAATGACCTAAAAATCCTCAATACCATCCTTTTCAGCTTTCCCATTGAACACCTCCATCTCATCACTGAAAAAATCTTGCAACGCTTGAAAGTATATAAAAACTTTCAACATTTATATGAATTACGAGTGGCAATCCTACTCAATCTGTCCACCCTTTACTTATACAATCAAGACAAAAATATGTGTCAACAAATCTGCTATACTTTACTAGAGGACGCCAAGAACAAGAAAAGCTACGATAGGCTTGCTATCTGCTATGTCCGTATTGGGATTTGTAGGGATGATGCTAGACTTATCCAAAAAGGGTTCTCCCTTCTGGAGCTGACCGAGGAAACTTCTATGCTGTCCTACCTCAAAAAAGAAGTAGAGATCTATTCTCAACCGAAGGAAAATCATGACCACCCCTAAAA